>JABLXV010000016.1 GCA_013177895.1 Brevinematales bacterium
TGCGTCCCGTAATAAACTTCATACCCGATCACATCGTCTTCGGTAGTCGGCATCCATGTCAGCTTAATCGTGCCGCTTCCGGGTACGACTGACATCAGCATAGGCGGCTGGGGCGAGGCGTCCATCGAGTAACTCAGCCTGATGGAATCGAGCGATATCGGGCTCTGGTTATCCTCATAGGGGTAAACCAGTATCTTGAACTGGATGTACTTTCCGCGCATGTATTCAGCCGGGAACGAGGTAATATTATTCTGAACATATACCCATTCCAGCACCGGATCGCCCGGGAGGAAATAACTCGACGAGACGCGGTATGCGAACTTGAGGTGCGATAAGTCGGGCACGCCTGTCTGGAACGCCAGCTTCTTGAGGGTGGCCATATTCTCGGAGATTTTATACACGTCGGTAATCAGGATACCCGGGTCGTTCTCGAAACGGTTCAGGTTGTAGTTATCGAGCGCGATGGAGCTGATCTTCAGGTCGTCGAGCGAAAAGAACGCGTTCTTGCCGATCACGAGCGGGGTGGACAGTTCGTCCTTGACGAACGGGTTGAAGATCGGCGAAAGGATTTTCCCGTCGGTCGTCACCCATTTAACCTGCTGTTCGATACCGTTCTTATAGGTGGATATCTGTCCGTTCATAATATTGTAGGAGATCGCGTGATGCTCCCACTTATGCAGGATGACCGGCTCCTCTTCCTGGATAAGGAGCGAATGGGGCTCGTTATCGATCGACCAGAAAAAGTTCTGGAAATCGTAGATCACCTTTTTATTGCGGACATAGATGGAAAACCCGTAGGTGTTCTTGTCCCATTCGTCCGAAGGGTTATACCCGAGGTACTTCATCACATACTGGTTGTCGTAGCCCTTATACAGGTAGAGCCAGAATTCGATGGTAAAACTCCCGGGGATTTTACCGGGGGAGAACATGGACGTATTATACGGCAGAAGGGAGATATGGTGCCCGGAGAAGTAGAACTTCCCGGAATACTTACCGCTGCTGTTCTCGTAGGGGTTGGTCTCGTACTCGGACGCGATCACCTTATAGTTCGGCAGGGACTGGAGGGGTTTCTCGAAATCGAGGTAGAGGTCGAGGAACTCGCTATTGGTGACCTGGTTCTCCTTGAGGATATAGACCTTTTTCCCGCCCTTGATACTGGGCACGAGGTTATCGAGACGGTAGATTCTCCACCCGTTATCGGAGATGGTCATCTGGTTGATGAACTCGAACTCGTCGGACGCGGAAAGGAATCCGAATGATAACATAAGGATAAAGACGGATAAAATAGCCGGTTTCTTTTTCATACGAGGCATGTCTCCTTCAATAAGCGCTTATCTTATTTTCGGATTTTTTTACGATTATTGAATAGTAGACGGCTGTAAAATGATATCGTATTCAAGGGTTTGTATGCAGGCGGGTGGTTTTTATAGCGATGAGAAAATCATTTGCAAAGCGCTGAAAATGGGGATATAATAACGGTAGAGCGAATGATAAGGGGGAAGTATGGCCGAACGTTTACGGAGATGGTTTGCGTCGATACTCAGTATCCTTTTCGGGTCGACTATCATCGGGGCATGCGCGCCTGCCTATATAGGGCCACCCCCTGTTCCAGTTAATACTATCAAGGGTCAGGTTAAAGATAAAGATTCCGCGCAGGTCATAGCAGATATCCGTGTAATGCTGATAATAAACAGTTATACGAATTCTGAAAGTTCCTATACGAACGGGGCATACTCATTCTATACACACAGCACGGTTGCGATTTTAGCCGTTGAGGATATTGACGGGGTTACCAACGGTACATATCTCCCGACGAATTACACAGTTACCTTACCGGATAATTCCAGCGGATTTACTACCAATATCGGTATCCTGATGACGACCAACACAAACGGGTAAGGAAAGTATTAGAGCAAGGAGGACGTATGACAGTACGTTTACGGCGATGGTTCAGTTCGATCCTCAGTCTCCTTTTCGGCTCGACTATTGTTTTATCATGCGCGCCTGCCGCCGCGTATATGGGGCCGCCCGAGGTCAATATTAACGGAAAGGTCAATAACCGTGTCACGATGGAGGCGATCTCGAATATCAGGATGTCCCTGATTGTGAACAGTATCACGAACTCTATATCCTCCGGAGCCGACGGCGCGTATGCGTTCTCTTCCCCGGAACGGAGTTTCACTATTCTGGCATACGATATCGACGGGACGAATAACGGGGCATACCTTCCCACGAATTTCACGATGACCGTCCCTGACTTACCCTACTATTACAACACCAATATCGATATCCTGATGACGACGAACACGAACGGGTGATCTGAAAAAGAGGGGAGAATAATGAGATACTCGAATAGACTCATTATAATGGTTACTCTATTTATCGCGGTAATCGCCGCCGGGTGCATCCCCCGCGCAACAATGGAGTTCACCGGAAAGGTCAAAGACCTTTCGACCGGACGCGGGGTTTCACTGATACTCATATCGATGATTATTACCAATTCGACTAATACGGTTCTGACCGGGCTGGACGGGGGATTCGCCTTTAAGGATTATTATTATTCTAACGTGGCTTTTCTGATTACCGGCGGGGGGCGTTACATGGCTACCAATTTCCAGATGGATGTGGAATATGTCCGTTTTCACGCTGAGGTCGATTTCGATATCGACTTGAACCTGAAAGAACAATAAACCGATACGGGAACGCTATGCTGAAATGGGTAAAGAAACGGCTGCACGACGCTTTCCTCGATAATTGGAAAAAGAACGAAACCGGGCACCCGATGCACTGGCTGGAGGTCGAGGTCACCCGCCGTTGCCAGCTCTCCTGTCTCCATTGCGGGAGTTCCTGCGGGGCGGATCAGGTTCCGCCGGGCGAGCTGACGTTCGACGAATGGATGAAGGTATTCCGGCGTGTCGCGGAGACCTACGGCACTAAGGAAATCAAGGTCGCGGTCACCGGCGGAGAACCGCTCGTGCGGCAGGACATCTACCGCCTGATAGCGAATATCACCGAGATGGGGTTTCAGGTCACGATGATGACGAACGGGATGACGATGGACGATACAGCGGTGAAATACCTCGCGGCGTCGGGGGTCGGCGGTATAGGGGTTTCTATCGACGGGATGGAGGAAAACCACGACTGGCTCCGAAACCGCAGGGGCGCGTTCCGAAAGGCGGCGGATACCCTGAAGACTTTACAGGATTCGGGGTATTTCTATGTCGAACCGATCACCACGGTCAATAAACGAAACCTCGGCGAGCTCGCGCGGATGGAGGAGTTGTTCCGCTCCATCGGCGTACCGTCATGGCGGATGTTCAAGACATTCCCTATCGGGCGGGCGAATCAGTACCCCGAACTTTTTCTCGACGGCGGCGAATTCCGCACCCTCATGGATTTCATAAAAAAACGTTATACCGATAAGAAACACCGCCCGAAAGTATCGTTCTGCGAGATCGGCTACCTCGGCGATTACGAGCTCGAGGTACGGAGCTTTTTCGCGCAATGCTTCGCGGGCATCAATACCCTCGCCATTCTCGCCGACGGGAGTATCACCGGATGCGCGGCGGTATCCCCCGGCTTTATACAGGGAAATATCCGCAAGGACGATGTGATCGACGTGTGGGAGAACCGTTTCAGGGTATTCCGCGACCGGAGCTGGATGAAGCGGGGCGGGTGCGGCGAATGCGGGGCGTATCCGTACTGCCGCGGCGACGGTTTCCACTTATGGGAAAAGGGCGGCTTGAACCCCGCCGAGTGCAATTTCAAGATGCTGAACGGGGGTTAGAATCCCGAAGTCCCCCAGAGAACCGCGCGGAATTCACCGAAACGGTTCCACCCGAAACAAAGCGTCCCGTTTACAGCGAACGGGTCGTCGAGCGATACCCGCAGTCCGAAGCCGTAAGCGTCCATCAGAGTGTTATTCCCGAATAGCGGCCGGCCGTAGGGGGACGATACCCCGAGATCGGTAAAGACGAACGCGTCGAGCTGGGTGGCGAACATGGGCGGGAGGAAAAACTCCGCGATACGGATGCGGTACTCGAAGTTGAAAAGGGCGTAGTTCTCCGCGAAGGTACGGTAGTACTCCTGCGGGGAACGCACCGACAGGTCGTGAGTTCCCTTGAGGTCGAATTTTTCCTTATACGGCAGAAGCCCGCTGGTCAATCCCCCGGAAATCTGGAAATTCAACGAGTGCTTCCATCCCGCCAATACCCGCTTGACCGCGAGAACTCCCTGAAAGCTGAACAATGTTTCCTCGCGCTCGAGCGGAAGGAATGCCTTCATCCGCAGGAGAAAATATCCCCCCGAGCGGATCGGGTCTTTCCCGTCATTGAAGGAATACTGGATATAAGGGGAGAGTATCAATTCGGTACGCTCCGACGCGCCGATAAAGCCCGGGGGTATCGCGGGATTCACCGACGGGTGGATGATATGATGCAGGTTGACGTCGAACCCGGCGATCCAGTCGATAGGAAACTCCAGCCCGAACCGGGCGTTCAGGTCGTAGAGGTGGTAGTTCGCGATTGCGGACGGGATAATCCCGTTATTTTTATAGTACGCCGACAGGGTGATATGGAACGGGATAAACGCGAGATACTTCATCTTAAATTCAGTTCCGATACGGTTGTATCCCAGATCGAAACGCAGGTCGAACGGTTTCCCCGCGAGGTTGTTCAGTATCAGCGACCCGTAGGCGAATCCTCCCCCGATGCGCATCTGTTTGGCCTCGGTGAGATAGATCAGGATATGGCTGGTTTCCGGGTCGGACGGGTCTGGAAGGATATATACCTCGACTGCGGAGTAATATTTCGACGCGGTCAGGCGGGATACGGTGCGCGAAATCTGCCACTTCAGGATATGGTCGTTATAGGTCTTACCGGGGGAAAACGAGACGAGTGTGACGACCGTATAGGGCTCGGTCAGGCATCCGGGGATTTTTTCGGGCAGGATGTTTTTATTCGTCCAGACATACTCGAATTTGTTATTGATAACGATATGAACCGAGCCTACCCTCACCTTCGCGAATGCGGTCGAAATCCCGATGAAGAGAAGCATGATACCGTAAAAAATAGTGGTTACCCTGCGAGTCATCCGGCATCACCCTGTCAGAAATATTCTTCATCGTCGATTTGGAAATCCGTAGAATTGATTTTATTTGCAGGGTATTATATAATACTTCTTTAAAAACCACAACGAGGAAGAGTATGAACGCTATTACCTCCACGAATATCAGGGAACTGAAGAAATTATTCAGCGGAAAGGTGCGCGATATCTACGAGATCGATCCCGACCGGTGGCTCTTGGTGACCACCGACAGGATATCCGCGTTCGACGTCGTATTTAACGAGGGCATCCCCGATAAAGGAAGGGTGCTGAACCGGATATCCAATAAATGGTTCGAGAAGATGACGATGCTCCCGAATCATCTGATCAGCACGAACCCCGTGAACGAACTCCCGTATCTGGCGAATTACCCCGGTATCGCGGAGCGCGCGGTAATTGTTAAGAAGGTGAACCGTCTCCCGGTGGAATGCGTCGTGCGCGGCCACCTCTTCGGCAGCGTGTACAGCGAGTATAAAGAAAGCGGTACTGCCGGAGGACTGCTGCTCCCGTCGGGGCTCAGCCTCGCGGAGGAGCTCCCCGAACCGATCTTTACCCCCGCCGATAAGGCGGAATCCGGGCATGACGAGAATATCGACCATGCCAGGTTTTTCGAGGTGGTCGGCGAAAAGACCGGCAGGCAGATCATGGATTACGCGATCGCGATATATATCAAGGCCCGCGATATAATGAAAGGCCTCGGGATTATTCTCGCGGACACCAAGTTCGAGTTCGGCATCGACAAGGAAGGGACATTGATACTGGTGGACGAGGTACTGACGCCCGATTCCTCGCGTTACTGGGACGGCGATACGTTCAAGGTGGGCGAGAGCCCCCGGAGCTACGATAAACAGTTCCTGCGGGATTACCTGAACACACTGAAATGGGACAAGACTCCGCCGCCTCCGCCGTTACCCGCGGATATTATCGATAAAACCCGCGAGAAATACGTGAGCATACTGAATACGATTGAAAAAATATAAGAGATATCAATGAGCATGAACGAACAACCCGTGGAAAGCCCTGTAAAAGATAACCAGCCCATCCTGTTGCATTTCGCTCCCGTATGGAAGCGTATTTTAGCTTATATAGTCGATATGGGGTTCCTGAAGACAATAGAAATCACGATGATATGGATCGTCTTCTCCAATGAGATCAACGCGATTTACCAGATGAAGGGCACGTTCGAACAGCAGTACCAGCTGATGACGAATTTCTTCATGGGGCACTCAGACCTTCTGCTGATAGCGATGGTTATAGTAGAAGCGTCCTATTTTATACTGATGTGGTTCGGCGGGAATCAGACTCTGGGCATGAAACTCCTGAAAATCGCGGTGATCGACGCGTCGAACCGGAAACTCAATATCCTGATGTGCATCCTGCGGTATTTCCTGCTCTTCCTCGCGGCGCAGTTATTATATATCCCCCTGATATTCGTCGTCAATCCGGTTTATCACCAGCGAATCCATGACTTCCTCACCGGAACGGTCGTAGTGGAAATCCCGAAGCACGATGACCTGGAGAAGGATACGTCCGAAGAGGAAAAAAAGGCAATGGATGAGATACCCGATTAATCGGTTTTCTTCTTGTAATTATCCTGATAGAAACGTTTATGCATCACCGCCTCGTCCACCTGCCGGTAAAACTCCTTCTCGGAGAAGTCGATCCGGTAGTTCTCGCAGTATGTCCTGAGGATATCGTAAGCCTTGTTGAGCTTGGCGGTCTCCTCGTCGGCGGTTTCAGGGGAGAGAACCGACGAATCGGGGTGAGTTTGCTTGACCGAGTCCTTATAAATCTTTTTTATCTTCTTATACGTCGTGGGAATCGATATCCCGAGTACTTCCTTCGCCCACCTAAAATCATCGTAATTCATAATTAGTTCCGTATATTGTGGTATTTTTGTTATATATTGGTTGCAAAAATAAATTATAGAAAACTCTTGACAAAACGCGTAATATTGCGTAATATTAAAACGAAAACGATATCGCACCTCCGCTAGTAGGCGGGTTCGTACCGGATCCGTCTACTAGTACTATATCTGTTTCCGTTTTTCTTGTTTTTTACCCGTTCCTTTCTTTGCCCCGCCCTTAGATATCGGCACTTCCAGCCCGATCATGCAGATGTCGTCCTCGAAAACATCCGAACCCCGGTAATCGATCAACCGTTGAACGATGCGGTCGATAAACACGTTGATGGGGAGCGGTGAAAATTCGCGGAGGATATTATTCAGATGCCTCTCGCCGAAATCTTCGCTCGAATCCGCCGGGGCTTTTACGTTGACGGTTTCCGACAGGCCGTCCGTATAAAGATAGACCTTAGACCCTTCTTCGAGCATTACTTTATCGTTCCTGTACTTCTTCTCGCCCTGCTGGATCTCCGTATTGCTCATTATGCCGAGCGGAACCCCTTTTTTATTGATTCCGATAGGCGTGACCTTTTCACGGGTTACCACTAACGGCGGAAGATGCCCTGCGTTGGCGAATAAAAGGCTATGCTCGGCGGGGTCGTATATCCCGTAGAACGCGGTGATAAAATTTCCGCCGGTCAGGCCGAACAGGAAATCGTTCATCAGGTATAGGAACTCCTCCGGGGAGTTGATCAGCACCGAGAACTGGAGGGTGACGCTTTTTATCATCGATGTGATGAGCGCCGCGGGTACGCCGTGCCCGGAAACGTCGCTCAGGAATATCCCGATACTGCCGTTGGGGTAACGCACCATATCGAAGAAGTCTCCGCCGACCTCCTCGAGGGAGTGATAGTAGAACGCGATGTCGGGAGAGGGCGAATTCTTCGGGATAAACTGCATCTGGATTGCATGGGCGAGCGAGAGTTCGTGCTCGTATATCGCGTTACGTATCTTCAGCTTATTTTTTTCCTTCTCGAGCGCGGCGTAGGTGACCCGTAATTCTTCCTGCGCCTTCTTTCTGTTAACGATTTCCTTCTGCAGGGTTTTCATCTCGCGGATATCATGGGCGACGATGACAAATCCGGCGTTATCGCTCAGGCTATCCTTAATCAGGGATACGGACATAAGCACGGGAATAAGCTCGCGCTTTTTCGATATGAGTTGGATTTCGTTGGAATGCGGGGTGAACTCGTCGCGGACTTTGAGGACGAGGCGGAAAAAGTGGTCTTTTTCGTGTACCAGCGGGGAAAACGCCCTCCCGGTCAGTTCGGCCTGCGCGTATCCCAGAAGTTCCTCCGCGCTCTGGTTGACCTTGAGGACATTCCCCTGCGGATCGACGAGAATCAGGATATCCATCATTTTCGACGTGATTTCATCGGTAACGATCTCGGAGGTCATATTCATCAGACGGTACTTGATGATGGATATCCAGATGCCGAACGCCCATATCCCGAAAAAGACATGCCCCAGCGGCGGGATATCCCATGAAAATACCGAAGAGAAGAAATTCGATAAAAAGGTAAGGCATGTGCTGATGAGGATAGAAATAATCATAATCAGGGTCTGAATGCGGATTTTTACGCTGTTTTTATTCCGTCCCTGCCATCGCAGGAGCATGATTATCCCGCCTGACGCGAAGAGTATTTGTACAATATTGTATGTAATCACCCACGGGGAAAGGGAATTGACCATTTCGCGCCACCCGTAGGATACGGGAATAAAATCGTACGCGAACAGGAGGCCGTTCAGCGCGGCGATTAAAAATACGATCCCGGGCGCGTAGAACAAAACAGGCAGCAGTATATGGAACTTTTTCGCATGACGGCGGGTGAGGACGAACCAGAGATGGAAACCGGCCGCGGAGGCGAGCGTCCACCCGATCGATGAAAAACGGTACCACGAGACGACTGTATCCTTGTCCCCGGCGGAGAAGATAAACGTGTAACTAAGCGCCCATGCCGCAAGGAGCAGGGCGAAAAAGGCGAATAGCTGGTTCGCGCGGCTTTTTAATCCCCTGTAAAGAGCGAATCCGGCTAGAGAGAGATAGAATAGCACAAAAGTAAAGGACAGCAGGGAAAGAGTTAGTTTCATAGTACTTCCCCCGGCAATATACATATTCTAACACGGAATAATACAGAGTCAACTGAAAGCATCGGATTCGAACAATGTTTTATTTTTTACATACGACAATGTCGAAATTCAACTTCCTGTCCTTCCGTGAATCGAGGAAATCCGCGTCGAACTCTCCGGTCATGAGTTCGTTCAGCCTGCCGATAACGATTTCGTGCTTTGCCGGATCCACTTCCAGCTGGGAGGAGCGCGTCCTGTCGGCGATCTGACTCCAAACCCGTCGGGGATTATCCGGCAGGGTAAAATTCAGCCTCGGGTCGGAGATTATCTCCACGGCGGGAAATATTTTTCTGAGCCCCGGGTTGATTTCTTCCTTGCCCCATCCCGGGGAATCGGCTAACCCGATACTATCATCCTTCGCGAGACGGATATACAGCTCGTCGATACGTTTGGATACCGACGGCTTACCGTTATCGAAGTGGATGAGCGTCGTGACAAATACGCCGCCGGGTTTCAGTACCCGGAATATTTCACTGACTACGGCGTCGGTGTTTTTTATCAGATGCAGGAGATGGATCGCGATAGCGGAGTCGAACGTATTATCCGGGAACGGCAGGTCGAGGGCATTCGCGCGGACGGGGATGATGTTAGAAAGCCCCAAACCCGCGGCCTTTTTAACCAGCAGCGCGAGCATATTCATGGATATATCGCAGGCGTAGGCCGTTTTGCAGGATTTCGCCAGATTGACCGTGTGGATTCCCGTGCCCGCGCCGATGTCGAGCATGACCGCGTCCGGGGGGAACTGTTCCGCGATGACCGTGCCGAGGTTCTCCACCACTTCGGGGTCTCCGTAACGGGTGTCGTCATAGACCGACGCGATATCGTCGAAACCGATATAGTCGTAGTCGCCGTTACCCCCGGAGATCGCGGGGTCGTCCGTCATAATAGCGATACCGCCGGATGAGAGGATTTTCCGCCCGCAACGGGGGCATTGATTATCGGAGGATAACTGTACACGGCAATCCGGGCAGAATAAGGTTTGCATGGGGTACTCCTTAAAGTATTATTCTACCTTTTGTCAGATAAATTCGCAAGAAAGCGGGATAAAATATACCGCCCCCTGAGGAAAAAAAGAATTATCTATCGTCGGGAGGCGGGGGATAATCTGATTTATATGATAAAACAGGGGTGAAAAACTACTGATTTCAGAAAAATATAATAATAGAAACAACTTAAAAACCGGTAAAAATTAATTTTAGAATAGCCCCCCTGCGCTTGATATTTCTGAAAATTATTATATAATTTATACTGTGAATGTGTAAAGAGGGGATGGGCATAGGGAAAGTACGAGAGGGATAAAACCCGCCCAGCAACACACTTTACATCGAAAGTAACCAGGAGGAAAATAGATGGCCAGAGACGATTACAAGCGCACGGAGATCAACGGTGTCAGATATTATGGTAAACACCTGATGCTGACCGCGGTCGCGTGCAACGAGAACCTTCTCAGTATCGAGAAACTTTCTCAGTTCGTAAAGGAAATGATTCCCAGGATCGATATGGTTTCCTACGGAGACCTCGTTATCCACCGTTTCGGCGAGGGAAAAGAGGTCGGTATTTCCGCGGTACAGCTGATTGTTACCAGCGCGATCACGATCCATACGAACGATATGGCGCGCGATATGTATCTTGACGTATTCAGCTGCAAGTGGTACGATGAGGAAATCATCGTGGATATGGTTAAAGAATACTTCGCGCCAGAAGATATGCACGTGGCGAACGTACTAAGGAGGTAAAAAGAATGTCGGAAGACATGCAATCGAACCGGTTCTATCCGGAGTCGGTGCCGCCGTTCCCGCAAGAACCCACGCGGGAGCATTTCAAAATCGTGAAAACGGATGATAAGGGGGAGGGTATTATCGCCCTTTCGAATTTTCATCCGGGCGAGATTGCTTTTTGTTTCCGGGGAGAAGTGAGGACGGGAATGACCCTGTTTACATTACAGATCGAGCCCGGCCTGCATCTTCACGATCCGTTTTTTATGGGCAAGGTGCTTCATAGCTGTGATCCGAATCTTTCCTGCGATATGAAGTCCCTGACCTTTACGGTTCTCAGGGAAATCCATCCCGGAGACTATCTCTCGATGGACTATGAACAGACCGAAGATGAATTGTGGCGGTTCTTCGATTGTCAGTGCGGTTCCCCTCAGTGCAAGGGCATGATTATGGGGAAAAAGTACCGCGCGCAAATGCACCCGGAAAAAGAACTCGAATTGTCAAGGTAAAAAAATTACACGGAGCGTGAGTTTTCTCACGCTCTTTTTTTTCGTATTTATATTTGACTTCTATAGGGGAAAAGCTATAATAAGGGCGGTATAAATATTTATTCAGTATTTATACCTTATAATTAATATGCCTAGCGGCCGTTGATATCTTTCATGCGGCTGTAGATTGGGCTATTATTGGGGGAGGCTAAGATGCCTAAGTACCGGCTTATTACTCGAAGCGATTTTGACGGGCTGGTGTGCGCGATTCTGTTTAAAGAGCTCGACATGATCGAAGAGATTCTATTCGTTCATCCCAAGGATATGCAGGACGGTATGGTCGCCGTATCTTCGAACGATATCACCACGAATCTTCCCTATGTTCCGGGGGTATTCCTTGCTTTTGACCACCACTTGAGCGAAACTCTGCGCATTTCCGGGCATCCAGCAAATCATATCATCGATCCCAACGCCCCGTCCGCCGCCCGGGTGGTTTACGAATACTACGGCGGCAAGAAGCGTTTCACGAAAGTTACCGACGAATTGATGGAGGCTGTCGATAAATCCGATTCCGGCCATTTTACCCAGCAGGAAGTCCTATATCCCAAAAAATGGGGCTTACTGAACTTTATCATGGATCCGCGCACCGGCCTCGGCAGGTTTAAAAACTTCCGGGTATCCAACTACGACCTGATGATGACTATGATCGATTTCTGCCGTATCCATCCGATAGAGAAAATCCTCGAGCATCCCGATGTCGCCGACCGGATTGAGCTTTACTTCGAGCAGGAGGAGAAGTTCAAGGACCAGATACGCCGCTGTTCGACGATCTATAAAAACCTCGTAGTGCTCGACCTCCTCGACGAATCGATCATCTACGCCGGAAACCGTTTTATGATCTACGCGCTTTTCCCCACTATCAATATATCCATTCACGCCCTGCACGGAAAAAATAACAGCAACACGGTGTTTGCGGTCGGTAAGTCCATCTTTAACCGCACGTCGAATACGGATATCGGTAAAATGATGCTGAAGTTCGGCGGCGGCGGGCATCTCAACGCGGGTACGTGTCAGGTCGATAACGACAAGGCCGGGGCTGTTTTAGCGGAACTGATCGACCAGATCAACGCCGACGGTTAACTGCTGCGCAGACTAAACGTCTCCCTGAGCCAGCCGAAGGTTGTTATTACATCCGTCATTGCGATACCGCGCTGCAATATTTTCTTGAAGCGCGGCAGAGGCAGTCTATTATCCATACCCCTGTATCATCGGTCGCCACGCTTCGCTCGCAGTGACAGCGGATTCTCGTCACCCTGAGCGAGTCGAAGGGTGATGCACTATAAGTTTTATCACAAATACCGAAAAATTCCTTGTGAGTAGAATAATTACGTCATTGCGAACGGAGTGAAGCAATCTGTCTAACAGATTTTATTAAATAGACCGCCGCGCTCGCAGTGACATTTTCCCTTCACTGAATTAGCGCGTTTTATTTGCGATGATAGCTGATGCATGTCACCCCGAGCTAATCGACGGGCGATAAAATAATTAATTATCCCCTTGTTACTATTCATTCCCGGGGACGTATGATTAGAAATGAAGATAACGGCGGAAGCGAAGGAGAATGAGGTGTTTTGTATTGAAAAGGAAAGCCGGGAGCCGGAGTATCAATTTAACGGTAAAATGCGGTCGAAAGTCCCGTTGGGAATACTCATTTTCATATCGCTTTTCGTACTGAACGGTACGGTGTCGCCAAAAAGTGAGGAGATTGCTAAAGGAGGGGAAATCGCATATCATCCGGTTTTAATCACCTCCGCGATGGACGCGTTTGATCATATTTCGGCCTATGCAAAAGAGGGTTGGAATCTCGACTTGGTCAAGGATTATCCCCTGACAATAACCGGAAACGGCAAGACGATTACGTTTATAGCCGACGGTTATGATATATCGAATAAAGTAGTGTACGAATGGGTGGGTAACCCCGAGTATCAGACGAATTTTTCCGATGAAGTCCATCTCTCCCCGAAGGAAATCAGTACTATTAAAGACTCGAAATTCGGCGATTATTATATCGCGATTATCAAAGGGGTCGATACTTTCACTGTCGAATATGAGTTGAGGGTAATGATGAATTATTTTAAGATAAATAGTAAAAAATAGGCAGGTTATTACTCTATCCCGCGTAAAAAAGGTTGAGAAAATTTGATTATTAAGGAATATGCCATGGAAAAAATGCCGTTTCAGATTCGACGGGAAACCCGCGAACCGGGATATCAATTTACTGAAACCAATAAATCAAAGCCGCCTGTGGGGATTCTCATTTTTATGGCTTTGCTGACATTAGGCGGAGCCGCCGCATGCGATAGCAGTTGCGGTGCGAAGGCGGGGGTTATCGCCTATCATCCCCTCGCGATAAAATCCTCTACCGATGCGTATATCCATATCGCGAACTATGCCAACGATGAGTGGAATCTCGACCTGGTGAAGGATTATCCTCTGAAAATCACCCATGACGGTAAGACGGTCACGTTTATCGCAGACGGTTACGATATATCGAACAAGATCGCGTATGAATGGGTGGAATCGCCCGAGTATCATACGAATTTTTCCGACGATACACAGCTTTCCCCTGCGGAAATCGGGTATCTGCAAGACTACCGTTTCGGCGATTATTATATCGCTCCCATTAAGGGTAAGGATTACGATACGCTTGATAATGAGTTATGGGAGATGATGAGTTCCTATATGAGCGATCATCCAAATAAAAACCCTTCCGGTAAATAGCCGGAATATTTCCCACCGGGTGCGTCACCCTGAGCGAGTCGAAGGGCGACATCTCCCAGTCATAGCGGTACCGCGCTGCAATCTATTCTTGAAGCGCGGCAGAAGCAATCTATCCAATGGATTCTATTAACTCGACCGCCACGCTTCGCTTGCGGTGACAATTCCCCGTCATTGCGAACGGAGTGAGCAATCTGTTAGCCATACCAATTTATCACCGACTGCTTCGCCGCTCGCGTCTCGCTGTGACAATTCCCTGTCATTGCGAACGGAGTGAAGCAATCTATCATGAATATCCTTTTCCTGCCGGAAGGCTTCTCGTTTAATGACTTCCCTCTTATAGACAAAATCCGCGAAATCTGCTAAAATATACCTCAAACATTTTCTGCAAGGAGCGCCTGATGACTAGAGATATCGATATGATACACGGGGTATATGACGGACTGCGTGGAAAGGTGGAATCCGCGCGAAAGGCCGCCGGACATCCGTTGACGCTGACCGAAAAGATACTCTATTCCCATCTCGCGGAAGCCCCGTCGGGCGAGCTCAAGCGCGGTTCCGATTACGCGATGCTTAATCCCGACCGTGTGGCGATGCAGGATGTGACCGGACAGATGGCGATTTTACAGTTTATGACCGCGGGGATGCCCCGCACGGCTGTTCCCGCGACGGTTCACTGCGACCACCTGGTAGAAGCATGCTACGGCGCTAAGGAAGACCTTCGTACGGCGTTAGATAACAATAAAGAAGTTTATTCGTTCCTCGAAAGCGTCACCGCGAAGTACGGTATCGGATTCTGGAAGCCCGGCGCGGGCATTATTCACCAGATCGTGCTGGAAAACTACGCGTTCCCCGGCGGACTGATGATCGGCACCGATTCGCATACTCCCAACGCGGGCGGGCTGGGAATGCTCGCGATCGGCGTGGGCGGCGCGGATGCCGTCGATGTAATGTCCGGGATGCCGTGGGAACTGCTGGTGCCGAAGATCTACGGCGTGCGCCTGACAGGGCGTCTGAACGGATGGACGTCCGCGAAGGATATTATCCTGCACCTCCTGGGTCTCCTGACAGTCGAGGGCGGTACGGGCGCGGTGATGGAGTATTTCGGCGACGGCGCGGCATCGTTATCCGCGACAGGGAAGGCGACTGTGACCAATATGGGCGCGGAACTGGGCGCGACCGCGTCGGTGTTCCCGTTCGATAAGAAGCACGCGGAGTACCTGAAAGCCACCGGGCGCGCGGATGTCGCGGAAATGGCGGAAAAACTCGCGGATTGTCTCTCGCCCGACGCGGAGGTGGTGAAGAATCCCGATAAGTATTATGATAAAGTGATCGATATAGACCTTTCCGCGCTCGAGCCGTATATCAACGGGCCGTTTACGCCGGATAAGGCGATACCCATATCGAAGATGAAGGACGCGGTACGCGAGAACGGGTATCCCGCGCAGTTGTCGGCGGCGCTTTTAGGGAGCTGCACCAACGCGAGCTACGAGGATATCGATAAATCGGCGCAGATCGCGCGTCAGGCGCTCGATAAGGGGATGAAAGCCCGCTCGAAGTTCTATATTTCGCCCGGTTCCGACCGAGTCCGCGCGACTGTCGAGAAGGAAGGCCAGCTCGCGACCCTCAAGAGCTTCGGCGCGGTCATCCTCGCCAACGCCTGCGGGCCGTGCATCGGGATGTGGAACCGCAAGGATGTGCCGATGGGGCTTGCGAACACGATAGTGACCTCGTTCAACCGTAACTTCAAGAAGCGCGCCGACGGGAATCCCGCGACCCATGCGTTCGTATCGGCCCCGGAAATACTGACCGCGATGGCTATCGCCGGGAACGTGACCTTCGACCCGTCGAGCGACCCCGTGTCCATCCGTTACGGCGAGGAAGGGTTCATGCTCAAGCCGCCAGTGGCGCGCGAGCTTCCCGCGAAGTTCGAGAACGAGGAGATCGGTATGATCGAGCCTCCCGTCGACGGTTCGGGCATCGAGGTAAGCGTCGACCCGTCGAGCGACCGTCTCCAGCTTCTCGCGCCGTTTGAGAAGTGGGACGGCAGCGATATAGAAAACGTACCCGTGATGATAAAGATCAAGGGAAAGTGCACCACCGACCATATTTCCCCGGCGGGCGAATGGCTGAAATACCGCGGGCATCTGCGGAATATCTCGCGGAATATGTACCTCGGGGCGGTGAACGCCTATACGGGAGACGCCGGGCGGACGAAAAATATTCTGAACGGCGCGGTGGATACTCCCGCGGCAGTGGCGGCGGACTATCAATCGAAGGGTAAGGGATGGGTCGTGATCGGCGATTCGAATATCGGGGAGGGTTCGTCCCGCGAACATGCCGCGATGGAACCGCGTTTCCTCGGATGCCGAGCCGTGATCGCGAGGAGTTTCGCGCGTATCCATGAGACCAACCTTAAGAAGCAGGGGGTTCTCGCGCTGACGTTCGCCGACCCGTCGGACTACGATAAAATCCGCGAAGACGACACAGTTTCCGTCCGCGGGCTGAAGGATTTCGCGCCCGGGAAGAACCTGACGCTGGAAATCACGCATTCCGATAAATCGTCCGAGACCGCCGCGCTCAAGCACACGTTCAGCGCGAACCAGATTGAGTGGTTTGTCGCCGGCAGCGCGTTGAATCTGATCGCGAAGTCGGTGAAAGGGTCGAAATAATCGGCGAATATTTGTGTTTTTCTGGAAAAGCGATATAATAAGTATGTTCCGTTAGGGGTGCCCGTCGCGGGCTGAGAGAATACCCTTGGACCTGATCCGGGTTATACCGGCGTAGGGAAACGGTTAAAACATAACCATAACCGGCGCCAGCCGGTTTTTTATTTGGAGGGACGATGATCAATATCCGTATTAACGGCGAGACGAAGGCGATCGAGCCGATGAATGTCGGCGAACTGGTCAGGGCGCAGGGGTATTCTTACGATAAAGTCGCGCTGGAATACAATATGGTAGTGCTGCCGAAAAATCTCTGGACGGAGACGTTGATAAAGGACGGCGATATTTTTGAAATCGTCAGCTTTGTGGGAGGCGGATAATGAGCGATAACCTGATACTGGGCGGGAAGGAGTTTCGTTCGAGATTTTTCGTCGGCACGGGTAAATTTTCCAGTTCGCGGCTGATTCCCGATGTCGTCCGAGTGAGCGGTACGGAACTTGTGACGGTCGCGGTGCGCCGGGTCAATCCCGATGCGGGCGAGGAGAATATGCTGAAATTTATCCCCGAGGGTGTGACCGTGATGGCGAACACGTCCGGGGCGCGCACCGCAGACGAGGCGGTACGTATCGCGCGGCTCGCCCGTGAGATGGGATGCGGGAATTTCGTGAAAATCGAGGTCATCCGCGATATGAAGTACCTGTTCCCGGACAACGAGGAGACGCTTGCCGCGACAAAGACCCTCGCCGCCGAGGGATTCGCCGTACTGCCGTACATTTCGCCCGACCCGGTGATTTGCAGGAAGCTCGAGGACGCAGGCGCGGCGGCGGTGATGCCGCTCGGTTCGCCGATCGGCACCAATCGCGGGATCAGGACGCGCGAGCTGATAGAGATCATCATCGAGAATTCGAACGTCCCTGTCGTGGTGGATGCCGGGATAGGTCTGCCGTCGCACGCGGCGGAGGCGATGGAGATGGGCGCGGACGCGGTGCTGGTGAATACCGCTGTCGCGACCGCGGAAGACCCTGTGATTATCGCGGAGGCTTTCGCGCTTGCGATTCGCGCGGGCCGGATGGCGTTTCTCGCGAACGCGCGCGCCCCGCGTAAAGAAGCGTCCGCGAGTTCGCCGTTAACGGGCTTCCTCGGGGAGTGACGGTATGTCACCGCGAGCGAAGCGCGGCGGTCGATGATAAAAAGATGCGGCAAATAGATTGCTTCTGCCGCGCTTCAAAAAATATTGTTGCGCGGTATCGCAATGACAGGGATGCATGTCACCCTTCGACCGGCTCAGGGTGACGGGGGATTTGACTGATAACGGAAATCTACTGAGAGAAGGATTATGAATATACAGGATATGATCGAAAAATGGAATTCGTTTGACTTCGAGGGATACTTCAGCAAGGTTACGGACGGGGATATCGGGAACGCGCTCGCGCGGGAGCATTCCGACGAGTACGACCTGCTCGCGCTCCTTTCACCCGCCGCGGATAAATATCTCGAACAGATGGCGCGGAAGGCGCGCGAATTGACCGTCCGGCACTTCGGGAGGGTGATTCAGCTCTATATCCCGCTCTATCTCGCGAATTTCTGCTCGAACTCGTGCGTCTACTGCGGGTTCAGCGCGCGGAACCGTTTCGAACGGTCGAAACTCTCGATGGACGAGATCGAGTCGAACGCGGCGGAGATCGCGCGGACGGGAATGAAACATCTGCTGATACTGACCGGGGAGTCCCGCAAGGATACCCCGCCGGAATATATTGCCGACGCGGTACGCCGCCTGCGGAAGTATTTCCCGTCGGTGTCGATCGAGGTTTACCCGATGGAGAAGGACGAATACCGGATGCTGAAGGACGCCGGGGTGGACGGGTTGACCATTTATCAGGAGACCTACGACAGGAAAGTTTATTCCGAGGTGCATCCTGCGGGCAGGAAGCGCGATTACGCCTACCGTTTGGATACTCCCGCGCGCGGCGCGGAAGCGGGATTCCGCTGGGTGAATATCGGCGCGCTTTACGGACTCGCCGATCCCGCGAAGGAAGCGTTCATGTCCGCCCTCCATGCGAAATACCTCCAGAATAAATACATCGATACTGAAATCAGTCTATCGTTACCCCGGATGAACGAGGCCGAGGGCGGGTATCATGCGAAATATACCCTCGGCGACCGCGATTATGTAAAAACGATGCTCGCGTTTCGGATATTTCTCCCGCGCGCGGGGATAACCCTGTCCACACGCGAACGCGCGGAGTTCCGCGACCGGTTACTCCCGCTCGGTATCACCCGGATTTCCGCGGGGTCGATGACCACTGTCGGCGGGTACGATGTTCACAGCGCGGACGTGCCGCAGTTCGAGGTTTCCGACTGCCGGAGCGTGGACGAGGTGGTGAAGGCAATAGCCGCCAACGGCTACGAGCCCGTGTTCCAGGATTGGGTCGCCCTATGAAGGTCGGGATTGCCGGGGCAGGCGGTCTCGGGAGCAATATCGCGATGCATCTCGTCCGCGCGGGGGTGTCCGGCATCGTGATCGCGGACTTCGACGTTGTCGAGGAAAGCAACCTGAACCGTCAGTTCTATTTCCGCGACCAGATCGGGATGAAAAAGACCGAGGCGGTCGTAGTCAACCTGAAACGCATCGATCCCGGCGCGGAGATTAACGCGGTGGATATCAGGCTGGATAGCGAAAATATCGCGGGGGTATTCGCGGACTGCGGGATAGTCGCTGAGGCGTTCGACCGCGCGGACTGCAAGGCGATGCTGCTGAATGCGCTCGGCGGCGCGGGGAAGAAGATTGTCGCCGCGTCCGGGGTTGCCGGGCTATATACAGAAGGGATACGGACGCGCGGGTTCGGGGAAAATATTAAAATTATCGGGGATTTCGTCTCGGACAACACGCTGAAACCGCTTTATTCCGCGAAAGTCGGGACGGCGGCCGCGATAATGGCCGGGATTATCCTCGAATGGATGGGATATGCCGATGAAAAATAAAATATTACCGCATGGGGTTTACGCGATCACCGCTGAGCAATTTTCCGGCGGGCGGAAAAATACCGATGCCGCGCGGGATATGGCCGGGGGCGGGGCGAAGGTAATCCAATACCGGCAGAAGCACGGGAAAAGCCCGCGCGAGATGCTCGACGAATGCCGCGAAATACGTAAAATAACCCGCGATTACGGGGTGATCTTCATTGTGAACGATTATATCGATATCGCGATACTTTCCGGGGCGGACGGGATTCATGTCGGGCAGGACGATCTTCCGCTGAACGAGGTACGCAGGCTCGCCCCGGAGATGATAATAGGGGTGTCCACCCATTCGCCGGAGCAGGCGCAAACCGCTATGCGCGACGGGGCGGATTATATCGGGGTCGGCCCGTTATACGAAACCCATACCAAGACGGACGTGATTGCGCCGGTGGGGTTGGGGTATCTCGAGTATGTCGCGGCGAATATCAAGATGCCGTATGTCGCGATAGGCGGGATCAAGATGCATAATCTGCGGGATGTGCTCGAGCGCGGGGCGAAAACAGTCGCGATGGTGACCGAAATTGTCGAGGCGGAGGATATCGCGCAACGGGTACGCGAGATCAGGCGGATAATGGAAGATTACGGGATTACTGGGTGATTATCGTTTTGCCGGGCAGGTAGCTCTTCAGTTCGACGTCGAAATTGATGCTCTGCGAGGACGCTGAGTAGGACGGCACTTTCAGCAGAATGGGAATCCGTTCCGGCGTGTTCAGGATGCTGACCTGGAAATTCATCCCCCCGACTTCCTCGAGGTGAATCACGCCCTTCTGTTTACCCTTGAAGCTGATGGTCTTATACTGAGGCTTGAACACCGTCTTGGTGGGCGTCTCGCCGAAAAGGTACATGATCTCGATATTCAGTTTGTTATTGATATAATAATCGTAATCGATCAGGCGGACGAACTGAATGAGCGAGTAAAAATTCAGTATTGATTGCCCCTCGTACTTGATGACCGTCGTACCGCTTCCGCCCTTGTCGTGCTTATACTCGATCTTGCCGGGATAGAACGTGAAAAACATGTGGTCGACCCAGTCGCCTTCCTTAATCCATTTTTCGTTATATAACGGGGTAATATCCTTCGGCAGGAAGTAGGTGATCTCGCGGTCGTTCAGGTTATACACCGACGAGACGAACTGCGAGGATTTGATGGAGCCGCTGCCGACTATGACCTGTTTGCCCTTGTATTCCTTTTTAGAATCGATCGTGATAATCTGGTCGCCCAGATACGCGCCCAGCGCGGATACGGAATAAATCAGCTTTTCGCCGAGTTTCAGGGGATAATTTTTCGATAGTTTAATTTCGGAATAACCGGGGATTAAAAACAAAATAAGCAGAAGGGAGGCGAATAGAAACCTCATTTTTTCTTGCTCTCTTTAAGTTTTATCAGTTCTCCGCGCGCCATTTCCTCGACCGCCTCATGCGCATCGTTGATCTTATCGCGCTCGATTATCTCGCGGCGCATCAATTCTTCGACCATCTCATGCGCGCGGTTAATCATATCCTTCTCGATCAGCGCTTTCCGCTGGAGTTCCTCGACAATCTGGTGTGCCTGGTTGATTTTATCCTCGTCGATCATCTGCCTTCTGGAAAGCTCTTCGACAATTTCATGGGCGCTGATGATCTTATCGCGGTCTATCAGTTCCTGCCGCGCTAATTCTTCGACTATTTCATATGCCTGATTGGTCATATCTTTATCTAACAGTTCGTGCCGCGCGAATTCCTCGACAATTTCATGGGCGCGGTTGATTTTATCCATCTCGATCAGTTCTTTACGCGCGAGCTCCTCAACCATCTCGTGAGCCTCGTTCAAACGGTCGAGATCCTGCAATTCCTGCCGCGCGAGTTCCTCGACCCGTTCGTAGGCGCTCTTGATCTGGTCGTCGAACACCCGTTCGTCGCGGACAAAATCCTGTAACGATTCGTAAGCCTTGATGATTTTCAGCAGGTCGATCATCTGGTGACGCTTCCAGTCGTCGAGCGCTTCGTATGCGCGGAGCATTTTATCGTCGATAATCCGTTCCTTACGGTGGAATTCCTCGATACGTTCGTAAGCCTCGAGAAGTTTCAGGATATCGGAAACGGAGGTGGTATACCCCATGGAGGTCTCGAATTTCTTGGCAAGCCCGATGTCGTCGACCAGAACGACCTTCGCTTCGCGCTTCTCCTTGATCATCTCCTGCCGCGCGAGTTCCGCGACCACCTCGAATGCGCGGGTGATATGATCGCGGTCGATCAGTTCCTTGCGGGCGAGCTGTTCGACAACCAGATGGGCGTTGATCGCCTGGTTGGCGTCCTTCAGTTCCTTGCGGGCGAGTTCGAACGCGTTCTCGAATGCGTCTATCGTCTTATCTTTCTGGATTTGTTCGGTGCGGCTGAGTTCTTCGGCGATCTCCATCGCTTTGATGGCCTGATCTTTACTCAGGAGTTCCTGACGGGCGAGCTCTTCCACCAATTCGTGGGCGCGGATTTCCTTCTCTTTATCGATCCGTTCCTTGCGCGACATTTCCTCGACCACTTCATGCGCGCGGATTGCGTTGGTCTTATCGAGGAGTTCCTGGCGGGCGAGCTCCTCCACCAGTTCGTATGCCTGAAGCGCCGCGTCCTTCTGGATCATATCCTTACGCGCCATTTCCTCGGCGATTTCATGCGCGCTCAGCATCTCGTCGCGCTCCATCAGTTCCTTACGGCTGAAATCGGACACGCGTTCGTACATGAATATTATTTTATCCGCTTGTTCGAGCTTCTTTTTTAGTTCAGAATTTTCTTTCTTCATTTCTTCGAGCACATGTTTCCTGTCAAGGATGCTCATGGGAAACCTCCCTGAGTATAAATTCCTTCGTGTGATACGATAGCATATAACAGATTTCCATTTTTAGCAACTATTTTTTTATATCGCCGGAAATTAAACGATGAACATCGCGTCCCCGTAACTGTAAAACCTGTAACGCCGTTCTATCGCCTGACGATACGCTTCCTTCGTGAAGTCCATCCCCGCGAACGCGTAGACCAGAAGGAGCAAAGTCGAACGCGGCATATGGAAATTCGTTACCAGCGCGTCCATCGCCTGGAACTCATAGGGCGGCGAAATCATCAATCCGGTGTACCCGGCGTAGGGTTCCCACCCGTGCGACGCCATCGTCTCGAGAGAACGGGCGACTGTGGTGCCGACCGCGATAACCCGTCCGCCCCTTTTACGCGTCGCGCGTATCAGTTCGATAGTCTCCCTCGGCACTTCCACCCATTCCCGGTGGATTTTAAACTCGCCGGCCTCGGTATCCATCGGTTTAAACGTGCCCGGCCCAACATGCAGGGTGACATACCCGAACGCGAGGCCTTTTTCTTCTATATTATCGATCAGTTGCTTCGAGAAGTGAAGCGATGCGGTTGGCGCGGCGACAGAACCGGGCATTTTCGCGAACAGCGACTGGTACCATTCGTCGTCCTCGGGAA
Source organism: Brevinematales bacterium (assembly GCA_013177895.1). GTDB lineage: Bacteria > Spirochaetota > Brevinematia > Brevinematales > GWF1-51-8 > GWF1-51-8. The sequence goes on from JABLXV010000016.1 coordinate 23,255, forward strand.
ATTGCGCGGGAAGATGCATTGTCTTCCGCTTATGCACGATGTACGGCGGAACAGGCATGACGCCCATGCGGTCGATATCGTCCGGCGTCAGTTCGCGTTCGAACTCCAGCAGAAAATCCCCGTCTACGTCGCGGCTCCCGACTACGGCGCGGATTTCCCCGAAATGCAGGACTGTTCCCGCCGGGTGCTTGCGCGCGTTGCGCAGGAGTATCTTCCAGACACGGTCTCCCGCGCGTTCGACCAGCAGCGCCTCGGTCTTTCCGCCGGTCTCGCGGGTTCCGAAGAGGCGGGCTTTTATAACGCGGGTATTGTTGAATATCAGGCAGTCGTCCGGGCGAAGGATATCGAGTATCGACGTGAACGATTGATGGCGTATTTCCCGTGACGCGCGGTCGAGAATCATCAGGCGGGAGGAATCCCTTCGGGATACCGGTTTCTCGGCGATCAGGTCTTCGGGTAACGGGTAATCGAGGTCGGATAAGCGGACGGGTAGATTCATTCGGCGAAGGCCTTAAACATCGAGGCTTTCGAAAAGATGAGTCGCGTAGGTTTCCACATCGGAGAGCTTGAACGGCTCCTCATGGCCGGGGTAAATCGTGATATCGTGAGGGAGTTTCAGTATTTTTTTCAGCGAATTTTCCAGTTTTTTAGCGCTTCCGCCGGGGAAATCAGTCCTGCCGACCGAGCCGTTAAAAATTAAATCCCCCGAAAAAAGAACCTTTTTCGCCTCGTTGTAGAGCGCGATACTGCCTTCGGTATGCCCGGGGACATGCATGACCTTGAATACGTAGGTTCCGATCTCCAGCACAGTGCCTTCCTCGTGGATAACGATATCGGCCGGTACGGATATGACCGGGTCGACAAACATAGTGGACATATTCGCCGCGGGGTCGGTCAGCATATGGGAGTCCTTCTCATGGATCACCAGTTCAGCGCCTGTGCCGTTCTTCAGGAAGGTGTTGCCGCCGAGGTGGTCGAAATGGCCGTGGGTGTTCACGATATATTTAAGGCTCATCCCCCGGATAACCGACATGATCTCTAAAGAATTAACCCCCGGATCAATCACCATAGCTTCTTTCGCGTCCGGGTCGATGACGACATAGCAGTTTACGTCGAACGGACCCATACCTATACGGACTATTTTCACAGTAGTCTCCGTCAGAAAATGTGTATTAAGGGCGGTTCCAAAAACTCTCCCAGAGATAACAAACTTACCTGTTCTTTCTTTCTGACCGCTCAGAAAGAAAGTAGGAGTATTTCTTGAACTTTCTAAGAACTCGTCTGAGTTTTTAGAAGTGACCTTAAATATTATAACAGGAGGCTTAAAATATCAAGAAAAAATGGGTTAGACGGGGCGGAAAACGGTGAAATTATAACTTTCCTGTAATTAACTCGTATACCAACTCAACCAAGCCGTCCATTTCCGTTTTAGAGAGGGTTTTTTCTCCGGTGACAATCGTCCGCTTCCACATCATATCCCCGATGCCCCATAGCAGAAAAATCAGCGTATCGAGGCGGTGTTCCGGTATCTCTATTTTACTGATACCCAGGCTCTGCTGGAGGATTCCCTTAATAATCCCTCCGCTTTTCAGGTAGATACTGCCGAGCGCCTCTTTGATATCTTCGTCCTCCACCTCGGAGAACGCTTTATAGAGGATTTTATACAGCCCGCTCGCCTCGGAATGACGGATATAGAAATTATCCCCCAGTACACGGAGGTTGGATTTCAGGTCGGCGTCGGGGGACACTCCATCGATAAAAAACTCCGCCATCCGTTTACTGATATACTGGAGAACCTCGATAAATAAATCCCGTTTATTCTCGAAATAACGGTAGATCGTGCCCTCGGCGATACCCGCCTTTCGCGCGATCTCGGAGGTGGTCATATTCTGGTAATTCTGGTGATTGAGAATATCGATCGCAGCCTGGAGAATCAGTTCACGTTTATTATCGGATGCCATAGTTTGTCCTTATTTTGCCGATTTATCCCTGATAAATTCGATAACCTGGATGAGTTGATTATTGGCGTCATACACCGGGATACCCCTGATCTCTATTACATGCGGGTTTCCGGAAGAGTCGTTGACGGAATGCTCGAGTATGATTTCCTTTCCTGTGGTGCGGATCGTATCGATTGTGCACTCGAGCCCCGAGCTCCCGCAGGGAATATTCAGGTCGTTGATTAACTGGTAGCAGTGCGACGGTTCGGTAAAATTATCGGTGAGTTCGTGACGGTTCGTCATATCGACCGAATAATCCTCGACATTGATAACAAAAAACGGGAAATCGAGCGCGCCCATGGCGGTATAAAGTACGGCGTTTTCCTTGGACATCGATTCGTTCTGCTTCTGCAGCTCGAAATCCTTCCGTTCGATCTCCATCTGGAAAACATACCGCCGGAACGCTTTGCTGACAAGATGGGGCAATATCCGCAGATAGTTGAAGTCGGCGTCCTTCAGGAATACTTCGACCTCGTCGAATTTCAGTACGCCGGAAATATCCTCGCGGGACAGGTCGCCGGTCAGGAAAATGATAGGGGGCAGAACCTCGATCCTGTCGAGGAACGCAAGCAGGAGTTCGAATAACTGGGAAGATAACGGGTCTATGTCCATCACCAGAACGCGGCAGTCGTTATGAACGAAATGGGTAACCACATCCTCGCCCGGGGGAAGAAAAACCGGTATCAGCTCGGGAGACTGTAACGCGTCGGCATACTTATCTTTATCCTCGCCCGGAACCGCAAGCAGTATCTTATGAGCGTCTTTTTTCAGCATGAGAAAACCCCTTACACCCCATGAACATATTATTGTAAGACTATAGGGATAAAAACGCAAAAAACTCCCATAGAACAAACACAATACTTTTCAAATATAACGGAATGCTCTATAATATTTCGTGTATGGAGGGATGATATGGGTAAACTCAAATTGGAACTTTCCCCGGTAGGAAACAGGCTTTTCGACGAGGCGATAGCGAAGTCGTTGACCGAGATTCAATCGTTCAAACGCGTGCGTACTAAGTTCTTCTATCCTGTCTCCGAGGGCGGAAATATCGACTGTATCGAACTGCGGCAGATAATCGATAACCTGGTCAAGGAATTTAACCTCAGGTTCTCCGAGGAGCACCGCGATACCGGGTATATGAGCTTCCTCAATAATAAGGCGTTCGACGTATTCAATATGCGGATTCACCGCCTGTCGCCGGATCATTACCTCGTAGTGACTCAGAAAAAGGACGGACACCCCGTATTTATCATCCACGATAAACAAATCAGCCAGAAAGATAACCTGCTGATACGATGGACGGACGACAAAATGACCGAAGCGTCGCAGGAAAATATCCCGTTCCATATCCCGCGCGAAATTCTGGAGATGGAGTAAAGGATGTAATCCTGTTTTGGCTACCGCCTATGCAGGCTCTCGAAACAAAGTTCTTCTTCGCAGAGAATCGATTCTATCTTTGCGTAAAACTCGTCCGGCTTAAACGATTCCGCGTTACGGATCAATCCGCCCGCCATCTCGGCATGCCCTCCGCCGTTACCGATACCCTCGAGCGCCTGACGGATCACCCGTGACGCGTTCCACTCGGGCACCTCGCTCCTGATGGAAACATTCACGAATTCCCCGTTTCGCGCGCACAGTATCATAAAATTCACTTCGCGAAGCGCGAGAAAGAAATCGCCGAGTATCCCCAGCAGGTTCTGGTTGCACCCCTGCGGGAAATAACAGAAGCCGATGCGGTCTTTTATCTGAATATGGTCGATCGCGTACTTGTAGAAACGAAGGTCCTCGGTCTGGATATGGTTGCGGAGAATAGTGTTTGCGAGCTGGTGGTCGGTAAGCTCGAACAGCCGCCCGAATACCTCGACATCGTCGGGAGATACTTTACGGGTCAGGAGCGCGGTATCCACCTCGAGGCCGATATAAAGGGCGGTGGCGATATCCCGTGGGATAATCTCGTCCAGCTCGTGATAGTACGATGCAATGATGGTCGAACACGAGCCGTAGTGCGGACGGATATCGGTAAATTTCACCGATTCGGGGTTGGATACGAGGTGGTGGTCGATTACCGCGATCTCGTCTCCCGGCAGGTCGGTGACATTTTTATTCCCCTTACATCCATCAACGATGACGATATAGTCATGCTCGAAGATTTCTATCTCGTTGGCGCATACCAACGGAATTTGAAGACGCTCGATCATCGACATCAGGGTAGGCGTCTGAATTTCCCCGGCATAGACGATAACCGGGATAAATCCGCGCTGGAGGAATAGATTGCGCAGGGCGAACGCCGAAGCGACCGCGTCCGCGTCGGGAAAATCATGCGTTTGGATATAAAACTTCGGCGAACGCCGGAGAAAGTCGATCAATTCATTTATCATGTCTCACCCCGTGATTATTGTATCATTTACCGGTAATATGTCAATGATTTTCGGGTTAATATTCATTACAAAAGATGCCGTGCGTGAATGTTATACTCATGTGTTAGCGATAAAAATAGTTTAACATCCGTCTACCGGATTTTTATTAACTATGGTATACTATTTGATGAAAGAATGACTCTATGACAGGAGATGAATATGAAAAGATGGGTATTTGTTCTCATGGCGGGGTTATTTGCGTCGTCGTGCGATTTGTTCAATACCGCGCTCTCCGATACATCAAGTAAGACAAAAGTATGGTCGATGGAAGTGTTCCATGCGCCCGACGGGATGTCGCAGGACGAATTCGGCAAGGCGGTGGCGTTATCGTCCAACGGAACGACCCTGGTTGTCGGCGCGCCGTCGGACGACGATATGGGATGGACTTCCGGCTCGGTGTATATATTCCGGAAAGTATGGAGCGGGTGGACGACAAAAAAATTGGTCGCTTCCGACGGGGCATCGTCTGATATGTACGGGTCTTCCGTCGCGGTATCCGCCGACGGGAATATCCTGCTGGTGGGGGCATACGGTAAAAGCAGCAGCAGGGGCGCAGTCTATCTTTATATGTGGAACGGCACCGATTGGGTGGAAACTAAACTGACCGCTCCCGGGGCGGCAGTCGGGGAAAGATTTGGCTTTTCGGTGGCTATTTCCGGCGACGGGAATAAACTTTTAGCCGGCGCATGGGGAAACAACGACGGCGGTACGTTAGTAGGAGCCGCATATTTATTTAAATGGAGCGGCGTGGCATGGAATACGAATAAAATAACTCCTTATTGGGGAACCATATTCGGCGAATTCGGACTGTCCGTTTCCATGGCAGCCGACGGGAATACGTTCGCGGTAGGCGCGGCAATGGATACGGATTTAGGCACTGACGCGGGCGCGGCATATATCTATCAATGGAACGGCAGCGATTGGGATGAAACGAAATTTGTCGCCTACGACGGAGCGGCGGGTGATGACTTCGGCTGGTCGGTATCGCTTTCCGCCGATGGGTTAAAACTTGCCGCGGGCGCATACGGCGATGAAAGTCAGAAAGGGGCGGTATATATCTTTAAATGGAACGGGGTATCGTGGCAGACGAATAAAATCTCCGCGTCGGACGGCGCGGCCGGCGATAAATTCGGGCTCTCCGTATCGATCTCCGGCGACGGGGCTGCGTTCATAGCGGGAGCTCCGCTCGATAACGTGATGGCCTCCGACGACGGTTCGATGTATATCTACAAACTCAGTTATAACGAATGGACGGGCGAGAAATTCACCGAAAGGGTGGGCGAGGATTATAATGCCTACGGGACTGCGGTGGCGGTTTCCGGCGACGGTAAGGTATTCGCGGTGGGTTCGTACCGTGACAGCGACAAAGGTCTGGAATCGGGCACGGTTTATCTCTACCAGTAACCGTTCATAATAACGCCCCCTCGGGGCTTGTTGACGAACTGTTTTTTTGTCATTGCCTGCCTTCTACCCGTCTTCCATCTTCGATAGAAGATGGGCAGGCGAAGGTAGACAGGTGAGGCGTCATGGTGAGCGTGCCGAACCAATCTGTTTGCATATTCTTAGATAGACTGCTTCTACCGCGCTTTAAAAATATTTGTAGCGCGTAATCGCAGTGACTGACTTTTCTACTATTTCTATGCTTTTGGGACAGCCCCTTTTTTATCGGCGATACCTCTCCGAAAAATTGAAAGAACGCCTATTTTCCGTTATACTAACGAAATGATGAATTACAGGGAAAACCCCCTGCTCCAGCGGTATGTCCGGGAGTTGTGGGATTGGAATAAAAAATTCAGCCTGACCGGCGCGAAGGATACCGATACCGTCTGGGAGCACATCGGGGATAGCCTCTATCTCGAGGAGTATGTCCGTAACGACCCGCGCGGGGTGGCGGTGGATATCGGGAGCGGGCAGGGATTACCCGTGGTGCCGCTTGCGGTCGCTGTGCCGGGAAAACGGTATATCGCGGCGGAGGTGAACGAACGCAGGATCGGATTCCTCGACTGGATCGCGGCGAGTCTTTCCCTGCCGGTCGAAACAGTTAAAATCTACCCCAAGACCCTTATCGGCGGGGTTTGCATGATTACCGCGAAGGCGTTCGCGCGGATAGACGAGATCGTGCTATGGCAGAAGGCGCACGCGCCGGGCGCGGAGGTGTTTTACCTCCACAAGGGCGATGAGGACAATGTCAAAGAGGAGCTTTCGCGGACGGCGAAACGTTTCCCGGATATGAAAGACGCCGTCGAACACGCGGTTATCGATAAATTTGAGAAAGGGTGTGTGGTAGTGATTCGGATAGGAGGCGCGAAATGAGGCTTCATTACATTCAGCACGTCGAATTCGAGGATCCCGCGAACATCCTGGAATGGGCTGCTATTCACGGGCATACGGTCAGCGCGACACATACCTACAAGGGTGGGAAATTCCCGACAGCGGAAGAATACGACTGGCTGGTGGTGATGGGCGGGCCGATGAACATCTACGAGGACGATATCTACCCGTGGCTTGTCGACGAGAAGGAATTTATCAGGCACGCGATCGCCGCAGGTAAGACGGTGATCGGGATATGCCTCGGCGCGCAGCTTCTCGCGGACGCGCTCGGCGGCAAGGTACTCCGCAACCGTGAGAAAGAGATCGGGTGGTTCCCCATCCGGTGGACGATGGAGGCGAAGCTCTCCCCGTACTTCAGGGGGATGCCGGAAGTCCCGGAGGTGTTCCACTGGCACGGCGACACGTTCGCGGTACCCGAATGGACGCTGCCTATCGCGTCGAGCGAGGCGACCGACCATCAGGGCTTCATGTTCGAGGACGATAACACCCTTGTGATCGGATTGCAGTTCCATATCGAGTCGAGCCCGGAGAGCGTACAGCGCCTCATCGGCCATTCGCGTTCGGAACTGATGAATTCGCAGTATATACAGGACGAGGAAACGATGATGGAACGGGGCGAAAATTTTAAAACTCTCCGCCGCATGATCGAGACGTTTATGGATAACGTTTACGCGGCGAGAAAATAGGATAAAATATGCGGAATTTTAAGACGATTATTGTGACCGGCGGCGCGGGGTTTATCGGGTCGAATTTCATCCGTTACCTCTTCGAAAAGCCGGGATACGCCGGGAATGTGGTCAACCTCGATAAGCTGACCTACGCCGGGAATAAGATGTCGGTCGCGGACATAGAGAAACAGTACGGCGGTAAACGCTATTTCTTCGAACGCGCCGATATATGCGACTGGGACAGCGTGAGCGCGGTCATTACGAAGTACGGCGCGGACTGTATCGTGCACTTCGCGGCGGAATCGCATGTCGACCGTTCCATCCTCGGCCCCGCGGAGTTCGTGCGGACGAACCTGAACGGGACATTCACCCTGCTCGAGGTCGCGCGAAGCGTATGGAAAGACCGTACGGACGTGCTTTTCCACCATGTATCCACCGACGAGGTGTACGGCTCGCTCGGCGATATCGGGTACTTTTTCGAGGATACGGCGTACGACCCCCGCAGTCCCTATTCCGCGTCCAAGGCGGGGAGCGACCATCTCGTGATGGCGTACCATCATACCTACGGCCTGCCCGTGACCCTCTCGAACTGCTCGAATAACTACGGCCCGTACCATTTCCCGGAGAAACTGATCCCGCTGATGATACTCAACATCTTCGAGGGGAAGCCTCTCCCGGTGTACGGCGACGGGATGAACGTGCGGGATTGGCTCTATGTGGGCGATCATGTCTCCGCGATCTATAAAATAATCACTGACGGGATAATCGGCGATAAGTACAATATCGGCGGTGAGAACGAACGCCCCAATATCGATGTGGTGAACCTCCTATGCGAAATTGCCGCCGATAAAACCGGCAAACCGAAGGATTACTACAAGAATCTGATCACCTATGTGAAGGACCGCCCCGGGCACGACCGCCGTTACGCGATCAACTGCGATAAGCTGAAGAAACAGCTCGGATGGACGCAGGGTGTGACGTTCGACGAGGGCCTTGCGCTGACAGTCGAATGGTATCTGAATAACAAGGATTGGGTGGAATCGGTGCGGAGCGGCGAGTATATGAAATGGATCGATACGAACTACGACGACCGTTAAAAATGGATAAAACGGGTAAGAACAGTTTCACTAATAAAGATTGCTTCGGCTATGGTTCGACATCCCGCTGAACGCGGGACAAGCGCTCACCATGACGCCCCGCAATGAGGGACGGGTATATAATATATATGTGTATATTTTAAGTCCGTCGGGTAAAAGTTGTATGTTTCGACGCCCCCGTGTAGAATATATTATGTAAATAACGGAGTATAGATATGAATGGTGCAGCCGGTAAACTTCTGGAGAAATTCAATAAGCGCGAAGCGGTAATCGGGATATTCGGTCTCGGGTATGTCGGACTGCCACTCGCGGTCGTGTTCGCGAAGAAGAATGTCCGCGTCATCGGGTTCGAGAAGAGCGAAAAGAAGGCCGATGCGGTGAACGAGGGGCGGAATTATATCGGCGATATCAAGCCCGAAGACCTGACCGCGGTTATCAAAAGCGGCGCACTGACCGCGACTACCGACTTCAAGCGTATCGGGGAATGCGACGCGATTATTATCTGCGTGCCGACCCCGCTCGACAAGTTTAAAAAGCCCGATATGAAGTATATCGAAAGCGCCTGTACCGATATCGGTAAATATATGAAGAAAGGGACGTTTATATCTCTCGAAAGCACCACCTATCCGACCACGACCGAGCATTTTATGCGCCCGATCATAGAAAAAGAATCGAAGATGACGCTCGACGAGGATTTCTGGCTATGCTTCTCCGCGGAACGCGTCGACCCCGGTAATAAGAACTACCATACGGAAAATACCCCGAAAGTCGTCGGGGGGTTGGGCGAGACCGCGCAGGAGCTGGGGATGGCGATGTACGGTATCGCGATACAGACCATTTTCCCGGTGAGTTCGCCGCGCGTCTCCGAGATGGTGAAGATTCTCGAAAACACCTATCGGTTGGTCAATATATCGCTCGTGAACGAGCTCGCGCTTCTCTGCGGGCAGATGGATATCAGCATATGGGAGGTGATCGAGGCCGCTAAGACCAAGCCCTACGGCTTCCAGGCGTTCTATCCCGGCCCCGGCATCGGCGGGCATTGTATCCCCCTCGACCCGTTCTATCTCGAGTATATCGCGAAAAATTATAATTTCGACCTGACGATGATCCATACCGCCGGGCTGATCAATAACCAGATGCCTCACCGGATGGCGGTCAAGATCAGTTTCGCGCTCAACCGGCATAAGAAACCCCTCAACGGCTCGAAAATCCTGTTCCTTGGTGCGGCGTATAAACCGGATATCGACGACGAACGCGAATCTCCCGCGCTGATGGTGATCGATGAAATCGCGAAGAAGTTCGCGGACATCTCCTACTTCGACCCGTTTATCCCGGAAGTGACGACCGAGCACGGCAGGCATTATAAAAGTATCCCCGCGCTGACGAAGGAAGCGCTCGCGGGCGCGGACTGTGTCGTCATCACTACCAACCATAGCGCGTTCGACCCGGATTTCATCGTCGAGCATGCCCAACTGGTGGTCGATCTCCGCAACACGGTGAAAAAGCCCAGCCCGAAGGTGTATAAGCTATAATTTTTTCCGTCATTGCGATGCCGCGCTACAAAACTTATTGAAGCGCGGTAGAAGCAATCGATGTCAATCGGGCAGGTTATTTACCGGAATTATTCTTCTTGACAGCGGATTCGATCTTCCGCATGGGACACCCCTCCAACGTGCAGTACGGGCAGGACGCGCATTGCGAACCCTTGCTTTTCAGCCGTTTCAGGAACGGCCGGATGAGGATATAGACGGCCAGAAGTAAGACTACCGCCATCAGGATAATATCTACCACCGTCAGTTTCATTTTACCCTCCCAGCCCGAGAATCCGCCCGCCCTGATACACGATAAACGACGTCAGCCACGCCAGCAGGATTTGGTACAATATCGTGATGCCCGCCCATTTCCATTTTCCCAGCTCGTGAACCATCGACGCGATAAAGGTGATGCACGGCACATACAGCAGGACGAACACGAGGAACGCGTATGCAGATAGGGGCGTGAACGCGTTATGAAGCGTAGCCGAAAGCTCGGTAGGCGGAGCCTCCTGCGCGGCGGATACGGTCACAATCCCGAAGATAGACAGCAGATTCGCCCCGGCGCCGCGTAACGCGGTCAGGAATCCCAGCCCGATGCCGCCCAAGTCCTCTAAAAATGTAGGCGACGGCGCGAGGTTGGTATTGGTGAGCGGGGCGGCGAGGTTCGACGACGGGGTAATCCCGGTCACTATCGGTAATCCCGATATCGCGGAGTTCGACCCGTTGGAAACCTGCTCCATATAGATCGCGGTCATACTGCTGACGACGATTTCCTTCGCGCCTATCCCGGCGATCAGCGAGGCGGACGCCTGCCATGTCCCGAAGCCGAGCGGCTCGAACACGGGCGCGATGAACGCCCCGGCCTTCCCGAGGAAGGAATCCTTAGTACTGGTTACGCCCCACGGCAGACGGGTCAGGAACCAGATGATGATGGTCAGCGCGAGGATGACGGTTCCCGCCTTAGTAACGAAATGCTTCACTTTATCCCATGTATGCACGAAAAGGTTCGATATCGACGGCATCCGGTACGGCGGGAGTTCCATAATAAACTCCTGCGTCTCGCCCTTGAAGAGGATTTTCCGCAGAAGCCAGCCCATCCCGAACGCGGCGAGAATCCCGAGGAGATACAGCGACCAGATGACTGTTCCCGACATCGCGGCGGGGAAAAATATAGCCGCGAACAGGATATACACAGGGAGCCGCGCCGAGCAAGACATCAGCGGGGATATCATCGCGGTCAGTATCTTATCCTTGGGGTCTTCGAGGATACGGGTCGCGTACACGGAAGGCACGTTACACCCGAAACCCAGTACGAGCGGAATAAACGACTTACCGTGCAAGCCCATCTTATGCATAATCCCGTCCATCAGGAACGCCGCGCGCGCCATATACCCGCTTCCCTCGAGGAATGTGATAAAGAACATCATAAAGAAGATCAGCGGTACGAACACGAGAATCCCGCCGACTCCCGAGATAATACCGTCCAGCACGAGCGAACGGAACCAGTCCGGCGCGGCGAACAGGTTCAGGATAGCGCCCATCCATCGGGTAAACGGACCTGTTACAATACTTTCGAGCCAGTAGACGAACGGATTCCCGATGTCGAAGGTGAGCTTGAACATCACCCACATGGAGAACAGGAAGATAGGAATGCCCGCGAAACGGTTGAGCGCGATACGGTCGATACGGTCGGTGAGCTCGGTACGCCCGCCGGGAGGACGTTTCAGCGCGAGATGGGTCAGCCCGTTCGCCTGCGCGAACCGTTCGTCGTCCATCAGCGCGGATAAATCACTCCCGTGCGCGGTCTGGAGATGCACGAGCGAGTCGCCTGTCAGGTATTCGACTGAGGCCACACCCGATTTTTCAATAAAATACCCGTCGTTCTCGAGGAGGCGTACCGCGCTCCATCGCACGGGATATTTTAAAAGCGGGCTGCCGCCGGGCGATTTCAGCGCGTTATCGATACTGCATTGTATTCCGCGGATCGCGTTCTCGATATCGATATTATAATTGAATAATGCGGGATTGACGGGGATAGTATTACCGGACACCCCCGCGATCGTCTTCAGGAGGGTATCGATCCCGGATTTCCTGACCGCAGACGTGCGGACTACCTTCACGCCGAGGTTCTTCTCGATTATATCCGTATCGATGACATAACCCTTCTGCCCGGCCTCGTCGGACATATTCAGCGCGACCACTATGGGTATACCGAGCTCGAGGAGGTGCAGGGTCAGGATGAGATTGCGTTCGAGGTTGGTGGAGTCGACGACATTGAGGATGATATCGGGGGGCGATTCGGTCAGGAAATCGACCGCGACCTTCTCGTCGTCGGTGTACGGGTGGAGGCTGTACGAACCGGGGAGGTCGATAAATACGAACTCGACGCCCATATAATCGATACGCGCCTCTTTCTTTTCTACAGTTACGCCCGGCCAGTTTCCGACATAGAGCTTCGACCCGGCGATAGCGTTGATCAGCGTGGATTTCCCGCAGTTGGGGTTTCCAGCGACCGCGATAGTCAGCGACTTGCGGTCAGGATTTTTTGCCGTCATTCCCGTCCTCCATATCACGCACGAGAATTTTCCGCGCGATACCCCGCCCGATCGCGAGCCTGCTCCCGTCGACCATAACCAGTATCGGGCCGAATCCCTGATTGGACAGCATTTCCACTTCCTTCCCGATACGCAGACCCATCGTCTCGAGACGGTGCACTCCTCCCTCCCATCCTAATCCGCCATGCCAGTGCCCGTGCCCCTCGTGAGGGGTGTCGTTATGATGGAGGGAGGAATGATGTTTGTGGTCTATCGATGCAATAATGACTTTTTCGCCGTTTTTTACGCTTTCCAGATCGTCCATAGAACACCTCAATATTAGTCTTGTCTAACTTTATTAGTAATATATAATATTTTTTAGGGTTTGTCAAGAGGTTTGAGGGAGAAATTGTAAGAATTATTTTACGGATAACGGCGCGGTGAATTTATTGTAGTCGTAGCCGAGTTTCTGGAAGCTGATTTTAGTCTCGGTCTCGATACGTTTCATCAGCGCGATCTGTTTCGCCTTCCAGACTGCCTCCGGGGACGCGCCGCCTAAAATCTCTACCAACCCCATATACGCGGGGTCCCATGCCCAAGACATCTCCGGGTTATTCGGCATCGATATGGCCTTGCCGGCGGCGGTCTTGAAAATCTGCGCGATAGGGTCGCCCGATACCTCGGAATAGGCATACGCCCCTTTGTTCGCGGGGGTCTGTTTGCCTATCTTCGCGAAGTAACGCCCCATCGCGGCGCTCGTGAAGTACTTGATGACCTCGGCGGACGCGGCCTGATCCTTGGTGCATGACGCCATATAGAATCCCTCGACGGTCAGAAACGGGACGGCTTGCGTGTCGATCTCGTCAATAACCGGGAGCTCGGCCACCCCGTAATCGATATTGCCCGCGATCGCTCCCCGGAACCATTGCCCGGAGATCGCGAAAAGGGTCTTGTTCATATTGAACGAGTTGAGTATCTCGGCCTCGTCCGCGTCGTGGATTTTTCCGGCTTGGATGAGGTTATACACGAACTTCGCCGAGGTAATCATCGGCTGGGAGTACAGCAAGGGTAAAAATATCGGGAAACCTTTCTTGTTCACGCCGATTTTACGGAAGAACGACCCTCCCCACGCCTGTAACCACATGGAATGGTAATAGATATTCCCCGCGGCATAGGAAAGCCCCCATACGCCGTCGGCGGGTTTCTGGAATTTCTGCGCGATAGCGAGGAGTTCACTGAGCATTTTCGGCGGGTTAGCGATAAACCGTTTATTATAGAACAACGCGATATTCTTGAACGACGCGGGGAGCGCCCATAACGCGCCGTCATACATATAGTTGAAGGCTTTGATGGTGTTCGCGAAGTACTGGTCGATGATAGAACTGTCGATAAAGCTCTCGATAGGCAGGATCAGTTGGCGTTCCGCCCAGTCCCCGACCGCGTCGTGAGGGAAAATGAACACGTCCGGGCCCTCCTCGCCGCCCTGCCCGTTATTTACCGACGATATGACCGTCCGCAGTTTGTCGTTGATCGCGTCGAACGGCACCGGGAGGAGCTTGACCTGTATCTCGGTATGCGACAGGTTGAACATTTCGGCGACTTTAATGATGGCCTCTGCCTCCGCCGCCCGGTACGCATGCCACAGATTGATGACGACCAGCTTCGGGAAGAGATACCCGACGGATAAAAAGATAAATGCGGCGGTAAGTACTATTTTTTTCATTTATCTCCCTCTATCCGGTATTTTTGCAGTGCGTCGCCGATAAAGCGGTAAAGTTCTTCCATAGCGTCAGGCGACACGGGGTAATCGGTAAATACCCTGGCCGGGCCGGCGATATATTTCCGGTCGGGATGGGCGTAATGACGGTCGCGGATTGCCTGGAGATTCTCCCTTAACGGGGCATACGCCTCGAAACGGGCGCGGTCGGAGGCGATTATTTCACCGATACCTGCATCGGCGAATAAGTGCGGGTGGTTTTCGGCGAATTTCAGGAGTTTATCGAACGATACCGCGTCCTTATGGGGGTCGGTCAGACGGATGAGGGAGAGCATCGCCGCGTCGAATTGCGCCCGCGTGTTCAGACTGTCGAACGGGGGCGGGACTGGGTCGCCGGGGAAGCATCCGTTCTTCCATATCATCAGGTGGCCGTATCCTGCGGAGTACTCCCGGAGGAGAAACTCCCTCAGGATATGGAATTCCGCGCGCAGTTTCGCGCGCTTGGCTTTACTGTCGGGCATATAACCTATCAAATAAACTGATTGTTTTTTAACGTATTAAATGCTTTGGTAATATGGCGTTCATTGAATAATATTTTTTTTCTGGTACTCCATTGTGAAATTGCGGTTTTTATCGTATTTAATTCATGGATATTTTCATGTACATATAACCAATGCACGGTTGAAAGCAATTCTAATCCGTAAGGTGTTTCATATCCTTCGATCAGACTCTTTACCTTTAAAGTATTGTGATAAATTTTTTGATTCATTTGTATCGAAGAAAGGATATTAGGAATATTTCTCTCAAGTATTGAAATATTTGTATTTTCAGTCCGGTCCCCAAATCCCGTTAAATAATGGCCTTCCATAGATTCTAAAAGATGATTGAGATTATTTGCATAAGGTCCATATTTTCCTTTCGTATACTGTAATTTTAAATTTTCTCCGGTTTCTTGGAGAAAATACAATAGTTTTTGTATTTCGAGCTTTGTTAATCCATACCCGGGATATTTATAGATTTTTATTAGATATATTAAAGCAGTTTTAATTGGGGTAAGATCGGGTTTTTTTGTCGAAATCGGAATATCTTTAGCTTTGGGAGAATGTGAAGGTTCGTAAATTAGAATATCGATTTTATCGTTTAATAATGAAAGTTTTTCAAGCATCAATTCTTTCACTTCATTCCAGTTTAAGCCGCCATTTCCACATCCTAACGGTGGAATAGTTATCGATTTTATATTATTTTTTTCAATCACCTGAATAAGATCATCCAATCCTGTCTTAATATATTCAATTTTAGAAGGATGTATCCAATTTATTTTTGTTGGAAAGTTTATAATGTACTGGGGTTGAAAAAGATTATTACTATGAAAAACGAACATTTTCCCAATTTCCACTTCTTTTTTATCACATGCGGATTTATATTGACTATAGTTTTCAGGAAAAGCCTGCTTGAATTGTAGCGCGATTCCTTTCCCCATAACTCCCAGACAGTTTACTGTATTTACAAGCGCATCGGTTTTTTCGTCGAGTAAATTTCCGTTTTTTTTAAATGTTATCATTCTTTTATCCTAATAGTACCATTCGGGTCTAATCTCAATTTGTAAACTATATTGAGGATGTGTTTTTACAATTTCCCGTACTTTTTTTTCTATAATATTATTATATACGCCTATTTTCTGAATAGCAAAAAACGGAAGAAACTCATATACTAAAAACTCTGCTTGTTTTCTTCTTTTACGATCATTGTCATCTTCAGTATCAGCCCAATAATTATTATTTATTACTTCCCAATCTAAAATATCTAATTCTGAAATATTTTCATAGAAATCCGAAAGTTTCATAACTGCATGTCCGTCTGTGAAAATGAAGGGTCGGTCAAATTCGATTATCTTTGCTATTGAGGTAACGATGTGAATAATAGATTCCTCACCTTTAGGGTATTGAGGAACATTGTTTTTATGAATTGCATAAAGCATTGGGGAACGAGGACAAAAATAAAAAGGGACATATTGATGAAGATTTCCATAGGGACTAAATGGAACCATTGTGTGTGAGCGCCTATCTTGTATACCTTCATATGCAATGTCGATATAGTCATTCGAATTACATGTTAGGAAACTCTTTGAAAACAGCTTATCGCAAGAAACTATCTTTTCTAGGTTATCGATATCGGTAATATGGAATATTTCAATTGAATTATAATCAAGCATAGCCGATTACCCCTTAAATAGGTATCCGTGATCCGATTATACATCCTCCGATAGGAAAACTGTAGCGGTCGGAGTGAGGATTCGCGCCTTATGTCCGTTCTCCGCGCCGGGGGGAATCAGTATCGCGTCGCCGGTGTGATAATGCACGACAGTCCCGCGGAAGTCGATCTCGAACTCTCCGTCGAGCACATATCCGGTATGCCCCTTCACGCACCAGTCCGGTTCGACGAAGTCATGGGAATATTCCACCAGGCGAAGCTGTTTCCTGCCGGACACAGCCGCTTGAAACGGACTCCCTTCATCGGGGATTCCCATTCGACTGCGGAAAAATCGACCCGGTTCATTCCCATTCTATCGTGGCGGGGGGTTTCGACGTGATATCGTAAACCACACGGTTGACCTCGCGGATCTGGCGGACTATGGTGTTCGCGGCCTCGTCGAGAAGCTCGTAGGGGAGATGTCCCCAGTTCGCGGTCATCGCGTCCACACTGGTCACCGCGCGAAGGGCGATCACGTTACCGTAGGCGCGTTCGTCGCCCATCACCCCGACGCTCTTCACCGGCAGGAATACCGCGAACGCCTGCCAGACCTTATCGTACCATTCGTACTTATGGAGCATATCGATAAATATTTTATCCGCCATGCGGAGAATATCGAGCTTATCGCGGGTGATATCGTCGAGTACCCGCACCGCGAGACCGGGCCCGGGGAACGGGTGACGGTTGAGGATATTTTCGGGGATGCCCAGGAGCCGCGCGACCTCGCGGACTTCGTCCTTGAAGAGGAATCGGAACGGTTCGAGGATACGCCCTTCTTTTTCGAGCTTCTCCACTTCCGCCACGCGGTTATGGTGCGTCTTGATCGTGCGGGACGGCCCCTTCACCGGGTTGCTCTCGATCACGTCGGGATAAAGCGTGCCCTGCACGAGGTAATCGAAGTTCTTCAGCGCGCCCCAGAATACCTCGATAAAGAGTTTCCCGATGATCTTGCGCTTCTTCTCGGGGTCTTTCTCGCCCTTGAGCGCGGAAAGGAATTTATCGGACGCGTCGATATAATTGATATTCAGCCCGAGGCGGTCGCGGAGGGTGGAAAGTACTTCCGTCTCCTCGTCCAGACGGAGAAGCCCGTTATTGACGAAAACCGCTTCGACACTGTCGCCGAGGGCGCGCTGCATCAGTACCGCGAGAGTAGTGGAATCCACTCCGCCCGATACGCCGAGCACGACCTTTTTATCCTTGCAGACATCGCGGATATCCGCGATCTGTTTCTCGATAAAATCCTGCATATCCCAGTTTTTCGACATCCCGCAGACGCCGAACACGAAGTTCGACAGGACGACGTCGCCCTGGAACGTGTGGGCGACCTCGGGATGGAACTGTACCGCGAATATTTTACGGGAAAGGTTCTGGATAGCGGCAAGGTCGTTATCGGAAGTCCCCGCGATGCGTTCGAATCCGGGGGCGAGACGTATCACCGAATCCCCGTGGCTCATCCACACCACCCCTCCGTCCTTGACATGCGCGAGCAGCGGCGAATCGGGGCGTTCGACCTTCATCACCGACCGGCCGTATTCCCTGTTATGGGAACGCTCTACCTTGCCGCCCATGAGATGGGACATGAGCTGCATCCCGTAGCAGATACCGAGGATCGGGACGCCTATATCGAAGAAGTCGGCGGGAAGGAGCGGGGCGTCGGGGTCGAGCACCGAAGAGGGCCCGCCCGAAAGGATGACTCCCGACGGGGCGAGGTCGCGGAGGCCGTCTTTCCCGATGGAATAGGGATAAATCTCGGAGTAAACCCCCAACTCGCGGATACGCCGCGCGATCAGCTGGGTATACTGCGAACCGAAGTCCAAGATAACGATAGAATGCTTCATTTTTACCTCACCTTTAGGTCAGAATAACCGGACACCGTCGTCCGTTTCCTCATCCTCATCGGTATGACTGATATCGATGATTTTTTTATTGGTGAAACGTTCGGTGACGCGATAAGACTTTAATTTGCCGAATTTTTTTATGACCGCGCTGAGCTCGTCGGAACCGTCGATAATAATATCGATCATATCGTGGAGTTGTTCCTTAGTCGGGGTAATCCCGCGCTCGCGGAGACTCCGCAGAGTCTTGACCGCGCCGAGCACGGCGGTCAACGGCTGGCCGACATAATGCTCGACAGAGAAACCCACATGCGACGCTACCCGGTCGCTTTTTATATGGCTTCTCTCTTTAAACAGGAAAACATTCGCCGTTTTTATCAGCAGCTCGTAGGGCTGAATAGGTTTTATCAGCAGGTCGGCCGCCCCCGCTTTTTTCGCGCGGCGTATCCATTCGATATCCGCCGAGTTGCAGGTCGGGATAACGGCTACGTCGAATGTATGCTCGTTCTCGTAGAGCTCGCGGCAGAGAGTTTCCCAATCGAACCCCGGAAACCCGGTATCGATATACACCAAGTCGGGCAATTCCTTCTCGATCGCTTCTTTTATTCCCGCGGGATTATCCGAAATAGTAACATTATAGCCCTCGGAGACAAATGTCCGCAGAAAAACTTCCCGGTTCTCCGGGCCGCTTTCCCAAACCATGATACGGGAACCTGTCATCAGAAACTCCTATCAGAGTATTTTCATGATGAGCAGGGTGATATCGTCGCTTTGGGGCGCTTTCGCGGTAAACTCTTTGAGATCGGCGATGATACCCCTGCACATCGAGTCCAGATCGTCCGACGCGTATTTCATTATGGCGCGGTAGAAACGGTCGTTACCGTACTCCTCGCCGGTAGCCGATTTCGCCTCGACTATACCGTCGGTATACTGCAGGAAATAGTCCCCCTTTCTCAGAGTAGCCTTAAACAGTTCTATCTGCGGATCGAATATCGCGCTGTCCATTATCCCGACGGGAAGGCCGCCGGTCTTGAGGAGGCGCATCTTTTTATCGTCGTTATTGAACAATATCCCCTGTTCGTGCCCCGCTATCGAGTAAATAAGTTCGCTCTTTTTAATATCCAATACGCCGTAGAACACGGTGGCGAACATATTGGGCGGCGAATCGCGGAGAAGAATCGGGTTGATATGCTTGAGGACGCGCGACGGGTCCATCTTCTGATCGGCGGCGGAACGCAGGGCGGAACGGAGCACCGCCATCACCATAGCCGCGCCCACCCCGTGATTGGTCACGTCGGCGACCACGATCCCCAGATGGTCGGGGTCGTTTTCGAGGAAGTCGTAATAATCCCCGCCCGATTCGGACTGGGGCTCGTAGTAATGCGCGAACTGATAACCCGGCAGTTCCGGGAGCGAGGATGGCAGGATCGCGGTCTGAATCTCCATCGCGATGCGCAGTTCCTCTTCCATACGCGCTTTATCGCGGACTTCGAGGAAGGCCTTCTTGAGGTTGCGAGTCATAATATTGAATTTATCGGCGAGCTGTCCGAGCTCGTCGTGGTTCTTTATCAGTACGTCGTTATCAAGTATATCGATATTTCCCGTAGCGAGTCCGCCGGCGATCTCGTCCGTGCCCTTCGCGAGGGTGTTCAGCGGGCGGATGATGAAGCTCACGACGAAGAAGGTGACGACGAGCATACGCAGGATGAACAGGATGGCGATATCGACGGTCTGGTTCGCGATTTTCTCGCGCTCGGCCTGAATCTTGTCCATCTTCAGCAGGATTCGCACGCTGCCGAGACGGTAGATATTAAAGACGCTGCGGAACGTATTTTCCGCGAGGAACTGGCTGACAGTCCCGTCTTCCGTCATCGCCTTCTCGAAATTCTTCAGGTTGTCGAGAAGCTGGAAGAACAGCGCGGTATAGTAGGAGCGTTTCACGGGATACCAGATCATCTGGCTCTGCTTGATCTTCTTGACCTTATCGATGATCTCCTTATCGAAGGCCTCGGTGGTCTTTTTATCGGAGGTCACATAACGGTCGAGGAACTGGCGGAGATAAGTCAGAAACTTCAACTCGTTCTTCACCCGGTCGTTCACCAGATTTTTATTCACAAACAGACGGTTCTTATCCTTCATATCCAGATATTTCTTCCCGGCCTCGTCGGGCATCCCGTAGAGAGCGAGAATTTTTACCAGACGGTCGATCGTGTCCTTCTTGAGGTCGAACTCGTACCCGTTCATGTAGTCCTGGAAGTTTTTATTCATATCACGCAGGAACTGGATATCCGAGGAGGTCACCCCGCTATCCTTCATCAACGCCTGCGACAGGGCGGAAAGTTCCTTCTTATCGTTGTAGACCAGAGTGTAGAGCTTATCGAATAGGAATATCAGCGAAAGGTTGTTTCTCAATTCGTCGGGATACCGGTCAAGCGCGAATATTTCGCGGTCTTTATACTGGTCGTAGAACTTTTTGAAATTATTCAGCTCGGATACGCCGAATTCGTCCGAAAGGTACACCGGCAGAAATCCGTCGATATAGTAGTTCACGCCCTCGGCGTTGGAATTGTTCATCAGGTGGGGAAGTTCCTCGAACCCGCTTTCCAGAAGCCACTGGTTCTTCGCGGCGATCGGTTTACCGATATTCTCCGGCTGGGAATGCACGATAATCGTACCTTCGTTATCGACGAACATCGCCATCCAGAAACTGGGTATCGACTGGTAGGAGGTGAGGAACTGCTGGAGAGTGAACCGGTCGTTGCGTTCGAATATGGAACTGGATACCGTCTGCTTGAACGTGTTCAGGTAGACGGACATGGTTTCAGACATCTGGTCGTCGAGGATTTTATTCTGGTACTGGATGATAAAATTCGCCGTGATGGCGATAGTGAAAATCAGCAGGAAGAACACGAGTATGGTGATTTTTATCTTGAGCGTAAAACGCATCCTGCGGATGCCGGTTTTCTGTGTTTCTTTCGTTTTCGCTTTAGGACTCATGATTTCTCCTTCATAATGAATATCCCGCGGTATTACGGGCTTAATATCTCGCTGATTGTTTTAGTAAACTGGTTCAGTGTAAACGGCTTATCGATAAAACCCTTAATAAATTCGTACTTACCGAACTCGCTGCGCGCGAATTCCTCGAAATGTCCGGTGGAGATCACCACCGGTATCCGGTTGTTTTTCTCCCGAAGCTGCTCGAGCAGATACAACCCGTCGAAATCCGGCATTATCATATCCAGAATTATAAGGTCAAATTCATTTTCCTTCAAAACTAATTCGGCTTTTTTTCCATTTATCGCTATTTTTGATTCATGGCCCATCAAATTGAGGAATTTTTGCCCGAGTTTGCGGATATTCGGGTCGTCGTCCACGATCAGTATGCTCTGTTTTATTCCGGCTTTCTCGATTTTATCGGGCGGATTGTCATGGGTGATCTCATGCTCGTATAACGGGAGATAGATGAAGAAAACCGTACCCTTGCCGGCGAAACTTTCAAAATCGACCGCCCCGTGAAATCTCTGGATTGTACTGTATACTATTGCCAATCCCAGTCCGAGCCCCTTCGTATTACCGCGTTCCTTCGTGCTGAAAAACGGGTCGAAAATATGTTCCCGCTGGTCGTCCGATATTCCCTTCCCGTTATCGGTGATGGATATACGGATATACGGAATCCCGGGGGAAAGATTCAGACTGGAGATATTGGAATCTGACGGGGTGACGATCTCGGTGGATACTTCGATTTTACCGATACCCTCATGGGATATCGCGTCGCGGGCGTTCAGGAGAATATTCAGGAAAGCCTGTATCAACTGTCCGTTGTCTCCCATAATGAAGCTGGACTGTGTCAGAATATTATTCAGGAGGCGGATATTTTTCGGGAAGGTGTTTTTCGCGATTTTTATTACATTGGTAAGTACGTCCTCGACCAGTACGGGCTCGAGTTGGGCGTCTTCCTTACGGGAGAAGTTGAGGATTTGTTTGATCAGTTCGGATGCGCGTAAGGCGGCGTTATAGATAGCGTCGATCTGCTCTTTCCGCTTGTCGTCGTTCTTTGTATAACGGTACACATCGAGATTCCCGATGATGATAGTTAAAAGATTGTTGAAATCGTGGGCGAAACCCCCCGCGAGTATCCCGATAGTTTCCTGTTTCTGGGTCTGGAGAAGCTGTTCCTCCATCAGCGAATGCTGGGTGACGTCGATTAATATAAATGCGAAGCCCAGGGATTCCTCCTCCGATACCAGCGGATAGATATAGATATTGAAAACGAAGGGCGTTTTGTCCTTCATTATCCGTTTATTATGAAGAGTAGTGACATTCCCGGAGGATGCAAGCAGTTTTTTTAAAACATCCCGCTCCTCGGGAGAAAAACTGATGATTTCCGAGATTTTCATTTTTTTATTCTTATCGACAGTTTTCCCGAAAAATTCGACCGCGGTATCGTTAATCATCACGATGTTTTCATCGTTATCCATAGTAATAATCAGATTGGGAAAAGAATTGATGATATTATCGTAGTAATCCTTGAGATTCTTTTCTATATGGATTTCCATCTGGATGCGTTTCAGAAGCTCGGAAATACTTCTGCGGATTTGAGAAAACTCTTCGTAATACGGGTCGGGGAATCTGAGTGTTTTATCCAGATCCATCTGTAGTACATCGTTCCTGAGTATATTAACAGGGCGTACGATAAGCAGGTATTCGGCGATCGTTGTGACAAGAGCAATGATAATGATAACAATCATGAGCACGATGAAAATAAGCTGAAATCTATCGTTCGTGGAGGTGTATGGATCGATTTTAATGATAAGATGGGAATAAAGATTCAGCAACGGTATATAATTCAGGATATGGTAGAAGGATTTGGAATTAACGGTAATATTCCCTTCTTCCATCGGAATATTTTTATTGGGAAACGAGTGCGTAGAATCGAGAAGGATAATCCCGTCCTTCGACGAAAGAACCTGATAGCATTTATGCCCGTGCAGTTCGTATTCCTTGAATTCAGGAATCAGCGAGAGATCGATATGGGCGATATAGGTCAATACGGGAGTTTTATAGATCAGCGCGATCACCTGTTCTTTCGTCAGCACGGAGTAAAACGGGCCGTAAAAATATACCATATTATTCTTAAACCGGTTCAAGTCCTGATAAAGCTCTCCCATACTGATATCGAAATTTTTATAATAGAAGAATTGATTACTACGCTTAAAGATATCCTTCACCTTCCCGTCGAGGGTAACCGAGTAAAAATCCTTAAAATGCGTCATGGGGGAGAAGGGTATTTTTTCCGGTGACGATATGATCAGTTCGAATTTGTCTTTTTCAGAACGGAGGATGTAGTTCACATGGGTCAGCATGCGTTCGAAGTCACTGCGGAATTCCTTTTCAACATTTTTTATTTTAATAGTCATAAAGCTGATGTAGAACGATGTGAGGATGACAAACAGAAGGAATACTGATAGAGCGCTGATAAGCAGGAAGTTCCCGCTGAGTTTTCTATTCTTCATAATATATATGCCCGTCATTTATTTTAAGGAAGTAATAATTCCTGAGTACATCCCCGTATTGATCGAAAACAACCGGCCCGATAAGCGTGTCGAATTTTGACGTCAGAAGAATGTAACTCTTGATCTGCGAGGGAGTATTCGCGCCATGACCCGCGCATTTATTTAGTATTTCCATGACCTCGAAGGCGAAGCACGAATGAACCGCCTGCGGATAGGTGTGATAATAACGGTCAAAATTCTCATTATATGCTTGTAGGGCGTAATTCGACCCGGAATTCGGGAGCAAGGTCGGCAGAATTACCCCTTCGGATGCATGCGCGCTGTTCTCGATATATACCGAGGAGTTCAGCCATGGCGCCGCGATCAGGTTACAGTCCGGGTAGGCCGATTTTGTAAAGCGGGTAATAGTCCCCGCCGTGTTAATATGATCGCCGCCTATTAATAGATAGACGTTATCCGGGCGGTATTTCGATAATTCGGCGGTAAATGATTTCTCGTTGAAACTCCCGACTTCCAATCCTATGACTGAAACCCCGCCTGTCAGGGTGTTTGTCAGGGTATTCAGGGCGGGGAGCGTGTAGGCGGAGTTCCCGGTATCGTAAACAACCAGCGTACTTTTACCCGGAAAGCGCGTGTTAATATATCCCCCGACCGCGAGGGATTCCTGACGGGTATCGGGCACTAAACGGATTAAACTATCGTCGATACCGGAAAATTTTCCGCTCGCGCCGAGAAGATTGAATATGATGCAGTCGCGGGTATCTTTTCCCGTGATCAGCGCTTCTATTCCCTGCGAGGTCAGCCCGATAATAAAGATACGTATTCCCTGATCGTACAACTGCTGGAAGCGGTTCGTCACCTCGTCGACTTTCGATACGCTGAGGGCGACGACTTTAAATGGAGAATGGTTGGTTTTTTTTAGAAAAAGCTGGATATTCTGGTAGATTTCCTTCCCGATCTGGGAACTTGGGCCTTCGAAATCGGCGATGAGCCCGATAATTACCCCGTTAGTGCGTGTGCAGGAGCTGAATAAAAAGCACATGGCGCAGGAAACACCGAGAATTAAAAAAAGTATTGTTCGTTTTATTAGCATCTTTCACCCTACAAGATTATAAAACCATGCGGTTTTATTTGTCAATCAAAACATTTAAGAAATGAAAATGAATTTATGATTGCAAACTCGTGAAAGGTGTGATAAAATCTGATGTCCGTGAGGAGGAAAACAATCAACCCCAATAAACCGGTCATCCTGATCGCCATGATAGAAGCGGGAGGCGCGCATAAGACCACCGCCGTCGCTGTCGCCGAGAGCCTGTATAAAAATTACGCCGATAAGATTCATGTGGAAATCTACGATTTTTGCTATCATGTCGGCGCCGTGGATTTCGATAACAAGCACAAGGCGCAATGGGATAGTTATCTCGCGCAGAAAAGCATCGTAAAAATAGGGTTCCATATCCAGAATTCCCTCGGCTCCATCACCCGCCAGTACCTGAAATCATGGGGTAAGGAGTTTTTCGAGAAGGGGGTCACCTGGCTGCGGGATAATCCTCCCGAAGTGTTTTTCACCACCCACTTCCTCGCGGCGGGAGTCGCTCTCGAGGCGCGGAAGCTCTATCCCGAGCTCAATTTCCCGGTGATCCTGTTCAACTGCGAGCCGCACGACTCCAGTTCGCTATGGGTATGGAAGGGCGTCGATTTCTTCATCGTATCCTCGATAACCGCGGCGAATCTCGCTATCCTCAAGGGAATGAAAAAAGAAAAAATCCGTATCGCGCAGTTTCCCGTGCGTGAAAGTTTCTTCAATATACAGAAGACCCGCGTCGAAATATGCGGGGAACTGGGCATCGACCCCCGGAAACGGACTCTGCTGATGGCCGCGGGCGGACAGGGGCGCGGCGCGATCGAGAAACTTTCTAAAGAAATGGCGCTGTCCGGCGTGGAGATGAACCTGATCGTCGTGTGCGGGAAGAACGAGAAGCTCAAGGCCGATCTCGACGCGCTCAGAAAGAAAGGAACGGGAAAAACCACCTTCGTGGCGCTCGGTTTTGTGAATAACATGAACGAACTGATGGCCGCGAGCGACGTGGTGGGGACTAAGGCCGGCCCCGCGACCTCCTATGAGGCGGCATACCTCGGTAAGCCCCTCGCGTTTATCGATTATGTCGAGAACGAGCGCGCCACGATGCGGTATTTTATCGATAACGGGTTGGGGTGGATCGCCGATTCCAAGAAGAAACTCATCCACCTGATGGAGAAAATTACAGGGTCTCCCGATTATTATGATAAACTTCACCGGCGTATTATGCGGATGAGCCTGACGAACGGTTCCGACGATATCGCGCGTTTCCTGAACACGGTATTGGCGACGTGGTCAGACCGGGAAAAATGAAATTCTACCATAGATCCTGCCTTTCTATAATAATACTCCTGATTTTATCGATATTCTCCGTAGTTTCCTGTTTACCCCCTGTACGGGAGGTTTCCGGCGCGGGAGAAGTTCCAAACCCGGCGAACTACGCTGAATTTAGTGAGTATTTCAAGGCGCTGAAAAAACTCGACCGCCCGGGATTAATCATCGACGCGATAACCGGCGGATACCCCGGCGGCGTACCGCTTATCTATCTCGACGACCTCGCGCGCGCGCAGTGGGAGACCGGACAATACCGCGCCGCGTTGTCGAACTATGTACTATGGATGCAGACCGGCGGCGGCAAGCATGTGAAGGCGATGATCGGGATTGCGAAATGCTACCGGGAGATGGGCGAATACGCCCACGCGGCGGCATACTTCGAGCTCGCGCTATCGGCCAGCCCGACATTCTGGAATTACTACGAGTACGGGAAGCTGTACGAACGGATGGGGCTTTACGAAAAAGCGGCGGAGATGTACGGCTCGGCCTACGGGCTTTCGTCGAAGGTGCAGTATGTTTACCGTTCGCTGATATGCGATAAGCTCGCGGGGGCGTACTTCAAGGCGGCTCAGGCGATGGCGGACGCGGACGATAAAAACTCCGCGCGGGCGTATCTTTCCTTTATACTGGACGATCCCCTCCTGCGGCAGACCTACGCGGGGGAGAAGGCGGAGTTCTGGATGAACCGCTGGTAGTTTTTTATCACTGGGAGGCGGGAATGAAGCATGCAACCGTTTCTATTTTACTGATTCTTAGCTTTGTTGTTATCCTGCGCGCGGAGCCGTGGACCGGCAGGATTCACCCGTCCGCCGAGATGCTGATCGTGTCGTACACCTACTATTACTATGAAGATTATACGAACACAACCGTAAAGGCTAAAGGAAATTTTTCATTGATGATGTGGAATGATAGGAAATACTTAGTGACATTCAAATCGCCCGGCGAACTGAAAGGGGTAAAGGTACTGTACCTTGACGGAAAGGTTTGGGAGTATCTCCCGCAGAGCGGAAAGACTGCAATGGTAGATGATATCCATTGGGGCGGGAAGATCGCGGGGGTAAGTTTCGCGCCGCCGTACTCGTTCTTTCACTATCCCGGTATGGGAACTATCACCAACGATTGCGGAAATCTCAGCGATTTGGGTTTCTGGGTGCAGTTGTTGATGATAGGTAATTCGCCCGCTCAGGAGAACGCGGACGGGAAGCAGAAATTTTCGATCAATCTGATTGATACATGGGAAATATATAGTTTCGTCATAGAAAATAAACTTATCAACGTGACTTTCGATAACGACCCGTTCGACCCCGCGAAGCTGGGGCAAAAATAGGGGCAGTTCTAAAAACTCTCTTAGAATACAAGATGTCATTGTTCTTTCTTTCCCCCTCAGGTAAGTCCTTCGGGGACAGGCTGCGAACCCAGAAAGATGATATGATAAAAGACCGGTGAGAAAATCCTTTTCTAATTCTGAATAATCAAATTGAGATAGAAAAGGAGTAGATAGGTTATAGGTTGGCCGCTTTCTTAGGGCAAATGACCCTGACAGA
>JABLXV010000017.1 GCA_013177895.1 Brevinematales bacterium
AGTCTCGCGCGCACCCTCGACCTGACGTTCAACCGTATCCAGTTCACCACCGACATGGTACCGTCGGATATAACCGGAACCGAGGTGCTGACGGCGGGTATCAAGGAAGGCAAGTCGTTCCGTTTCATCAAAGGCCCCGTGTTCTCGAATATCGTGCTCGCCGACGAGATTAACCGCACGCCGCCGAAAACCCAGTCCGCACTCCTTCAGGCGATGCAGGAACGGCAGGTGACCGTCCTCGGCGAGACCTACGAACTCCCCGACCCGTTCTTCGTGATGGCGACCCAGAACCCGATCGAATACGAGGGCACATACCCGTTACCGGAAGCCCAGCTCGACCGTTTTCTTTTATTTATTTATATCGGGTATCCGAAGCGGGATGAAGAAGTACAGATCATCGGCGCGGATTCCGGGAAACTTTCGGAACTGCGGGCGGTGATAGACGCGAAGGAGCTCAGGAAGCTGACTGAGGAGACCCGTAATATCCCGGTATCGGATAAGGTGAAGGATTATGTGGTGGAACTCGTGCGGGGTACGCGCCCGTCGGAGAGCAAGCTCGGATTCGTGAAGAATTATATCGAATGGGGCGCCGGGCCGCGCGCTACCCAGATGCTCGTACGCGCCGCGCGGGCGCGCGCCGCTATGGATTCTAAAAAAATGGTCGATAAAGAAGATATAGACTCCGTGCTGATCCCGGTGCTCAAGCACAGGATTATCCCGAATTATAACGCGGTATCCGAACGCATCGATGTTTCGGACCTCATCGGGGAAATACGGAAAAAAGTCGAGGCGGTATTATGAACCGTGTCTACCGTTACGTTATCTGTCTGATCGCGCTTTTCAGTGTCTACGGCTTCTCCAAATCCGTGTGGACGACCGTGCCGATCTACCATATCAATATCAAACCGGGCGATATCGTCCGCATCAAGTTCACGGAAAAAACCCTGCTGAAATATAAGATCGAGAAGATACAGAACAATAATGCCGCCCAGAAGGGACTGACCGGCAAGGGCGAGATGTTCTCGTTCTTCCCTGACGTCGAGCTCAAATCGGACGATACGGTCAAATCTAAGAACCAGCTGAATATCGATAACCAGAGTAAGTTCACGGTATCCGCGAAGGTGGAGAGCGTGAACGACGGGATTGTGACGCTATCGGCGTCGACGAAGAATGTAATCAACGGGCAGATATTCGGGGTCGAACTGAGCGGGGAATGCGCGGTCAAGTTCATCAACCCCGATTACTCGGTGTTCTCCTACGACGTGCACAACCTCGATTTCGCGGTGAAAAATTTCGCCGAGACGGAATCGGAGTATTTTTCCCCGTCGGACCTGCTGTTCACGACGAACTTCGCCGAGATTATGACGAACCGTACCTATACGACGAATATCGCGCCGGTAATCGGCACGACCGTGCTGACGAACGGGACAGTACTGACGTTCACGAATATCCGAACCAACCTGATCACGAACTATACTTACGCGACTAATATGTCGTCGATCCGGCTCAAGCTGGAAGGGTTCACCGACGCGAAACAGAAGGAAATTATCATCAAATATATAGGTTTTATTATGAATTCCTTATTCAAATAAATCTACCGGAATGATAAAAACCCGCTCAAATCATTTAATAAGATGGAGAGATTAGCGTATGCTGATGGAGGAAGTTCAAAGTCCTCAGGATTTAAAAAAATTATCGCTCGAGCAGTTAACTACCCTTTGCGGGGAAATCCGCGCATTTTTAATCGACAGCGTCCAGCGTACCGGCGGGCATCTTTCCCCGAATCTCGGCGTGGTCGAGATAACGGTCGCGCTCCATTACGTATTCGATACCCCCGGCGACGATATTATCTGGGACGTCGGCCACCAGTGCTATGTGCATAAGATTCTCACCGGCCGCGCCGGGAGTTTCGATAAACTGCGGAGCTACGGCGGGTTATCGGGATACCCCAACCCGAAGGAAAGCCCCTACGATACGGTGCACGCCGGGCATAGTTCGACATCCCTCTCGATAGCGTCGGGGATAGCCCGCGCGAAACAACTGAGCGGCGGGAAGTCGCATACCATCGCGGTAATCGGCGACGGTTCGTTCACCGGCGGCCTCGTATTCGAGGCGCTGAACACCATCTCGCACCAGAATCTCCCGGTAATCACGCTCCTCAACGATAACGGTATGACGATCTCGGAAAGCGTGGGAGGCATCACCCGATACTTCAACAAGCTCCGCACATCGGAGAGCTATCTCCGCTTCAAGCGGAAGGTGGAGTTCGGTGTGGCGAAGATGCCGGGTATCGGCGGCGCGATCCGCCGTTTCCTGTTCAGGACTAAAGAATTTATCAAAAACATCTTCGTCCCCGAAAACCTTTTCCGCGATATGGGGATGCTCTATTACGGCCCGTTCGACGGCCACAACCTGAAAGAACTTATCGGGGTGTTCACCTCGATCAAACATACGGTCGACCGCCCGGTCATCCTGCATATCAAGACGCAGAAGGGGCGCGGCTTCGAGCCGTCGGAGAGCGACCCCGGTAAATTCCACGGGATTGCCGGGATATCGGTCAACGGCGACGGCAGTATCCCGTTACCGGAGAACGGCAAGAGCTTCTCGGCGGTATTCGGCGAGACGGCGCTCGAGCTAGCGGACAAGGATCCGTCGATACATGTCATTACCGCGGCGATGACCACCGGGACGGGGTTGTCCGAATTTGCGAAGAAGTACCCCGGACGGCATACCGACGTGGGTATCGCGGAACAGCACGCGGTGGATTACGCGATGGGGATGTCGATCAAGGGGCTGAAGCCCGTGGTCGCGATCTATTCGACGTTTCTCCAGCGCGCGTACGACCAACTGGTGCACGATATCGGCATCGGGCGGAGTAAGGTATTATTCTGTATCGACAGGGCGGGGCTGGTGCCGGGGGACGGCGAGACCCATCAGGGGATATTCGATATCGCGTACCTGCGGATGATACCGAATTTCCGGGTGATGCTTCCCGCGACCGGAAAGGAACTGCGGATGATGATGGAGTACGCGCTGGACAAATGGGACGGCCCGTTTTCGATCCGTTACCCCAAGGACGCGGCGAACGAAATCGCGGGATACCGCCCCGAGGATTTCCCTATTATCGAGGGTGAGCCGGTGACGGTGCATGCGGGAAAAGACGTTCTGGTAATTTCCACCGGGACGATGCTCCGGGATACGCTGAAGGCGGCAAAAATATTGGAAAAGGATGATAATATATCGGCGGAAATTGTTAATTTACGCTTTGCAAAGCCGATAAATAAAAATAAGGTGCGAGATTTCGCGGCCGGGAAACGGCCTATACTCATTATCGAGGAAGGGGTCGCAAACGGCGGGGTATCCGAACATCTCGCATACGAGATACGGGAACAGAACCCGAAGAAGGAAGTCGGCATTTTGGCTATCCCCGACGAGTTTCCCGCGATTGGAACCAGAGAGAAATTATTACAGCATTATGGATTGACATACGGAAAAATTGCTGATACAATTAGAAGTTTACTAAAGAAAGTTTTTTGAGGTCCGAGGGAGAGGTGTGTGAGACAACCAAACACCGGTAAAGACAGCAAGCGCCTGAACTACAAGCGACAATTCGTGAAACGCGACCGCGCGGTAAAAATCCTCAAGGAATTGAGCGAATTCCTGAAGATTTTAGACATGCGCGAGAGCAATATTCTGCACACGATGATCGTCCGTTTCGCGATCGAATCGGTCGAAGCCTCGCTCGGCTCGCTGCTGGTCTACGATAATGAGCGCAACGTCCTGCGCTACCAGGACACCTACCGTTATGAAAACAACAAAATTATCCTCGAGAACTACGGCGAGCTCCTCCATGATATATTTATCCGTCCGGGCGAAGGCATAGTCGGGGAGTCCTATATCAAGGCGATTTCTATTCTGGTGGACGATATGTCCCAGAAGGATTATGAGAAGCCCCTCATCAGCGACATTGTCAAGGTGGAAATCAAGTCGGTGATCGCGATGCCGCTTCAGGTGGACAACGAGGTCGTGTCGGTGCTTGAAATCGCGAATACGTCCGATAAGGAAGCGTTCACGATGGACGATGTGGAAATCATCACGATTATCGCGAACTTCGCGTCAACCATCCTCGACAACGCCCGCTTATTCAGTTGGGCTATCCATGACAGCCTCACGAACCTGTATAACAACCATTATTTCTATAAGGAACTGTCCGATGAAGTCGAACGCAGCAGGCGTTACGGGCGGGTGTTCTCGCTGGTCTTTTTCGATGTGGACGACTTCAAGCATATCAACGACGGATACGGGCATAGCGCGGGCGACAAGGCGCTCCAGCTCCTCGCGGAGTGCATCAATAAGACCATCCGCAAAGAAGTGGATATCGCGGCTCGTTACGGCGGCGACGAATTTGTGATCGTGCTCCCGAACACCGCCGCGCCCGAGGCGTTCAAGGTATCCGCGCGCTTGGCGACGCTGGTGAAGAACAGTTCGGTGGTGTCCTCGGACGGACGCGAGTTGAAGATTTCCCTGTCGATGGGTATCGCCGAATTCCCGAAGGACGGCGAGGAAGTATATATCCTGTTCAACAACGCGGACGAGTCTTTATATTCGTCGAAAGGCGCCGGTAAGGACGCGATCTGTATCTACGGCGAGAAGCCGAGGAAGCCCGACGGTACCCGCGCGGTGCCGAAAACCCCCGCCAAGACAAGATAATTATCATCTGAAAACCTCGATACTGCGGCTCGATACACCCCGCGAGAACGCGGGGCACTCGCCGTCCGAAATAATACGGGCATCGAGTAGCTCCGAACGAAGTGAGGAGCTTATCGAGATGGCGAACAGCGTATTGAGGCGATGTACATCGAGATAAAGTTATTTCTTAAAATCCTTTTTAGCTTTAGGTATTAGCTTTTCCAAATCTCCATCAATCATCGCTTCTTTTTTCGTATGACTCCAATTCTGGACTTGCTTCTCACGATGAAACGCATCCTCAATTCGGGTGTAATCCTCGAAGTATACTAATTTTACGGGCAACCGTTTCAAGGTGTAATTTGCACCCTCGCCTGCGTTATGTTCGGATAGACGTTTCTCCAAGTTCCACGTGCTTCCGGTATAGAAGGCGCCGTCGTTACATTGAAGGATATACATGTATGGCATGGCTTCTCCGATGGAAACCTCGGTACATCCCGCGCAGGCGCGGGGCACTCGCCGTCCGAAATAGTTCGGGCATCGAGCCTGCCTGACGCGTAGCGGGAGGTAGCTCCGAGCATTGCGAGGGGCATACCGAGATGTCGAACAACGTATCGAGGCGCTTATCGGGATGCCCCGGTATTATATTTTTGCCTATTGTCTATTCTTCACCCGGGCAATATACTTATTTATTCAAATTATCAGGAAATCGGGATGAGACTATGCACCAGACTTGCGCTCTTTTACTTTACATACTACAATATTTCAAACGACAGGAGAAGGGGAAATGCCTGTAATCAGAAAAAATCTTATCACCAACGACTGGGTGATCTTTTCGCCCGGGCGTTCCAAACGTCCCACGGATTTCCACAAGACGGAGAAGGACAATCTCGACGCGCTCCGGGAACGTCCCGCGTACCGCGATAATTGCCCGTTCTGCCGGGGTAACGAGAAACCCGAGGACAGCGAGATATTCCGTATGCCGAACAGGAAGATGTGGCAGATACGGGTGCTCGAGAACAAGTTCGCGAGCCTCGACCGGAATGTCCGCCCGGAGAAGCGCCATATCCACCTTCGGAAGGAGATGGACGGCTTCGGTATCCATGACGTGATTATCGACAACCCGCGTCACAACACCAACCATGCGCTGATGGGGCGGGACGAGATGGAAGCCCTGATGCGCGCGTATCTTCGCCGGTACGGGGAAATCCAGGCCAACGACGACGTCAAGCATATCGTTATCTTCAAGAACCAGGGCATCGCGGCGGGCGGGTCGCTCGAGCATCCCCATTCGCAGATATACGGACTCCCGGTGATGCCGTTCGAGACCCAGACCCGTGTCAACGAGGTCAAGAAGTACCACGAATTCAACGATTCCTGCCTGATGTGCGACCTGCTGAACGAGGAGATGAACGACCGGATACGGATTGTCGCCGAGAACGAGCATTTTGTCGCGCTTTCCCCGTATGCCGCGTTATCGCCCTATCATATCTGGATCGTCCCGAAGGACCATAACCCGTCGTTCTCGCTGATCGAGGAAAAAAATATCCCGTGGCTCGCGGATATGATGAAGACGGTGTTCTATAAGTTCTTCTACGGCCTGCGGAACCCCGATTATAACTATGTTATCCAGAGCCTGGCGCGTTCGAAACGCGAGGCCGAGTACTTCCATTGGTATGTCAGTATTATCCCGCAGGTGAAGCGCAAGGGCGGTATCGAGTACGCGGGCGGGCTGTTCGTTAACCCCAAGATGCCGGAGGACGCCGCCGAGGAGCTGCGGAATATCCCCGACGGGCAGCAGTTCGATTTTACGACCCTGGAGGAAGACCTGACTGGGGGATAGAGCGCACGATGGAATTTTTATCGAGAGTATAAATGACCTTGAAAACGTTCACCACCGCTTTCTCGAAGTATGTGAACCTCGACGAACTGGTCTACGACATCACACTTCTCTTACTGGTCTTGTTCCTGCGCGGGATGATCGTCCCGCCGGGGAAGACCTTGATCGACGTGCTGAACCCTTATACCGGCACCGCGCTTCTGTTGGGCATCTTTTTCTCCGTCGCGTATTATGTCGGGTTTCTTCAATCGCGGTACACCGAGGCGTTGGAAGCACACCCCGTGGCGCTTGACCGGGTAATCAGGGTGTCGATGATTACTCTGTTCGTGATGATTATCACGGTTACGATTATTTTCTTCAGGATGTTTCCCGGCGCGGATAACGCGTTATCGATGGCGTGCGTGTTCGGGGGATTCTGCATGGTTGCCAGCGGAATCATATGGAGCTCCGCGAAAAAGGAAAAAGACGGGTGTATGATGTCCATCAGCGTATTCATCGTATCATTGATTATCATACATTTTTTCATCAGCTTTATAAATTGCGAGGATAATCCCCCCAGTATCCTGAGGGCGCTGGGGATATTCGCGGCGGGCGCGGTCGTGCTCAGCCTCCTGTTTGTGCTGAATGTGCATATTTCGGACAAACTCTTCGGCGGAAAGAATAAGACCGGGAATGTCGTCATCGCGGTGTTATTTAATGTGATTATCCCGTTAATGACGGCGATAATGGTCGGGTTCTGGCAGGAGATCGCCGCGGCCGGGGTAATCGGGGTTCTCCATAACGGGGAGCTGATTAACTATATTATGGCGGGGGTTCTGCTATTGACGGTCGTTATCGTCAGGGTACTCATGGCGCTCGCGCCGCCGTACCGGATCATCAATACCGGGATCGGGATTGCGTCGTTCACGGTATATATTGTTATGCTGATTATAAATATCAGTTCTTCGATCGGGGCGGCGCAATGACATGGAAAACGTTTACGGCGGCCTTCGCGAAATATGTGAATCTCGACGAACTGGTCTACGATATCTCCCTTCTCGTACTGGCGCTTTTCCTGCGCGGGATGTTCGTGCCTCCGGGCAAAACGGTGGTGGACGTCCTGACCCCGTTAACCGCCGCCCTGCTTCTGATAGTCATCTTTTTTTCCGTCGCGTATCTGGTGGGTTTCCTCCAATTAAAGTACGCCGAGTCATTGAAAGACCGCCCGGAAAGGCTGGAGACCGTGAAGGGGATTTCGGTGGTCACCCTGATCGGGATGATTATCACGCTGACGATAGTTTTCGTCAGGAGTTTTCCCGGCGCGGATCCGGTTCTATGGATGGCGTGCATTTTCGGCGGGATTGGAATGGCGATTAGCGGATTGTCGATCAGCATCCAATGGCGTGAAAAAGAGGGGTGCTCCGTATCGATATTCATTTTTTTACTATCGTCGCTGATCTTGTACCTATTCCTCACGTTTTTAGGGGCCGAGATGAGCGGGAACGAGGTGGTCGCATCGAGCGCGGAACCCGCGCTTGCGAGATTCGGGATAGCGGTCGTCATATTCTTCGTGTTGTTTATAGTGGAAGATATTATTTCGGCGAAGCTGTTCGACGGGAAGAACCGGGCGGGGATTGTTATAAAGGCGATTATTTTTAACGCCGTCATTCCGCTCTTGGCGGCGCTGATGATGGGGTTCTGGCAGGAGATCGCCGCCGTGGGAATGGCGGGAGTATTTCAGAAGGGCGACGCGCTCGGCTTTATTCTGGCGGGTGTGTTGTTTTTAACCATACTCGGTGTACGGGTGCTGATGGCGCTTGCGCCGCCGTACCGGATCATCAATACCGGGATCGGGATTGCGTCGTTCATAGTGTATATAGTGATGCTGGTAATAAATATCGGTTCGACGGCGGGGGTGGGGCAATGACATGGAAAACGTTTACGGCGGCTTTCGCGAAATATGTGAATCTCGACGAACTGGTCTACGATATGACGCTCGTGCTTCTGGCGGTATTTTTCAGGGGGCTAATTATCCCGCAGGGGAAAACCGTGCTCGAAATCCTGAACCCGGTGTCGGCGATTGTTATCACAGGACTGATCTACCTGTTTGTATCCGTTCTCCTCGGTTCCCTCTACCGGCGTTTCAACCCGTACAAGGATAAACATCCGGTTTTGATAAATATCGTAACATTTATCCTGTTCGCGACAGCGGGCGTACTGTATATCGCGATTAACGAAAACCTGCGCGGTTTAGGGTTACTCGCGCCGGGGAATATGTATATCCCTTATATGGCGGGGATTTTCGTGATGCCGGCGGGCTTCCTGTTCGGGAACTCCGATTTATCGAAGGAAGGATGCGTGACTGCGGCGGTCATGCTGTCTATCGGGGCGGGCATCGCGGTATTCATCCTTTTTTTCTATTTTGTCGGGGAGTTCGGGTGGCTCGCCGGGACTGGAATAACCCTGGGCGGCGCGGGGGTTTACACGCTTCTCCTGATCGGCGCGCTGCGCCTGTCGAATAAACTATTCAATGAAGAGTCGAAAGCCGCGGGAGTTTTACGTACCGTCCTGTTCGGGATACTGCTCCCCGTCATCATCGCGTTAATCCTCGGCTTCTGGCAGGAGATTTCGATTATCGGTCAGGCCGCGGTGATGAATGCCGGGGATGTCGTGCCGCGTGTCCTGCTCAGTCTGGCGCTCTACGGGATTATCCCGTTACGGATACTGATAGCCGCCGCGCCGCCCTACCGGGTCGCGAATACCGGGGTGGGGATTGCGTCGCTCACGGTATACTTCGTCACCCTGCTGCCGTATATCGAATCGCTGATAGGAAGGGGTAAATGAAATGAATTGGAAAACCATATCCGGAACTCTGGCAAAATATGTGAATTTGGACGAATTAGTGTTCGATATCACGCTGGCGTTGTTTGCGATATTTTTCCGCGCGCTGATCATCCCCGCCGGAAAGACGGTCGTCGATATTCTGAACCCGACAACCGCGGTCATGCTCACCCTGCTGATCGATTTCTTCGTGACGTTCTTTTTAGGGAATCTTTTCCTGAGGTACGAACCTTTATTCGAAAAGCATCCGGGGGTAAAAAATCTCCTGTATGTGGTAATCTCGCTGACCATACTTTTCCTTTATATAGGTATTCCGGCGAATATGTACAATTTCGGGCTGATCAAGCCGGATAATATGATGATACCGTTCCTCGCGGGATTATTCCTGATCATAGGCGCCGCGTTTATGGGGTTTGATAAGGATAGGGGCACCGGGTGCGGCGTCACTTTGGCGATACTCTCGATACCCGTCCTGTTCGGATTAATATATGTGATGCTTTATATCGGCGAGGAGATGAAAAACTGGTTCCTCGGCTCCGTCGTGCTCATCGTGGGGTTGATTGCCTATGGCGTAGGTATCTGGCTCGTAGGGCGGCTGAAAAAAACGTTGCTCGAAGAGGGGTCGAAGGTGATGGGCATCGTCAGGATTGTTGTATTCGGGGTAATGTTTCCCCTGACAGTCGCGCTGATGCTCGGGTTCTGGCAGGAAATCAGCATCATAGCGATGGTAAAAAACGGTGGGACATTCGGGTTTAACATGATCTTTAACCTCGTACTGTACGGTATCATTCCCGTGCGGATACTGATGGCCGCCGCGCCGCCGTACCGGATTATCAATACCGGGGTGGGGATTGCGTCGCTCACGGTATATTTCTTCACCCTTCAGGCATATATCGAATCTTTGATAGGAGCGGTTAAATAATATGGAAATTACCAGCGTGCCTTTGGCCGAAGCGCCCGTAGAAGAGAAAAAGCCCCGGGGCATTATCAACCCCGACGAACTGGTGTTCGATATCCTGCTGATCGCCAGCGCGCTGTTCTTTCGCGGCGCGATCATCCCTGCGGGTAAAAGCGTACTCGATCTGATGACGCCCTGGGTGCTGATTCCCGTGTTATTTATCGGGGCGTTCGTTCTGACGATGTCCTACGGGCAGTTGAACCGCCGTTACCGGACGCTTACCGCTGAAAAATCGGCGCCCCGGAAGCTCGCGGCGGTGTTCTTTATCATCCTGACTGTTTTTTCTATCGGGAGCCTGATCGCGTTTTTCAGTAAGATCGCGTTCCTCTATGTCGGGGAGGGCGTCTTCATCCTATGCGGCTTATTCCTGCTCCCGATGACGGGGGTGATCGGGGCGGTATACGGCAATATGGAGGATGCCGGCTCGAAAAAGATATTTACCGGGATCATCCTCCTGACACTTACGGCGGTAATCGGCCTTTATGCCGTATTTCGGCTTCACCCCGTGCTGCACGGGTTCGTTAACGGATTTGTGGCGGAGCAGTTCCAAGGTTCCGCAGGTTATATTGTCCTGATCGTCCTGCTCGCGGTTCTGGTCACGTTTTATATCCTGATGTGGCCGGTATTCCAGAAAGTATTCGATTATTTTTACAGCGACGGAGACACGTTATGGAGTAAGGTACGGGAAATTATAAAACACGTGCTGATATCGGCTCTGCTGATCGGGAGTATCTTTATCATTCAGGAGCTTATGGTGACATGGGGAGTGCGCGCAGCGGAGATGAAGACCGGCCCGGCCTTTTCGATAGCGCCGCTGTTTTTCTTCGGGCTAATCCCGGTGCGGGTACTGACCATGTTCGCGCCGCCGATTAGGGTTATTAGCCTGATAACGGGCGCGGCCGCAGTCGGGATATATCTTTATATGCTGATCGCCTATCTGCCTCAGCTTCGCGCGATTTTCGGGTAGGTTCAGAACTTCACTTCGCCCTTGAAGTCGGGGTGTTCCAGGAACGATTGCACCTTCGCTTTGATCTGGTCACGCACCTTCCGCGTCAGTTCCATGATCACATCGTCCGTGCCGGTGAATTTCGACGGGTCGGGGAATCCCCAATGCATCCGCATCAGCGTCCCGGGGAATACCGGGCACTGTTCCTGCTGGGATTCGTCGCAAACAGTCACCACGTAATGATACCTGCGTCCCTCGCGGAAGAAGTCGAACGCCTTATCGACGCTGTTATGCGATATATCTATACCTTCCTCGGCCATCACACGTACCACATACGGGTTCAGCCCCGATCCGGGTTCGATCCCCGCGCTCTCTGCGAAATATTTATCCCCGCCGAGACTGTTGACATACGCCTCAGCCATCTGGCTTCGGGCGGCATTATGCGTGCATACGAAAAGTATCCTTATTTTTTCCATATTATCCTCTCGGAGTATAATAAGCCATATTCGTTAATTTCGGAAGAAAACTTTGTTAATATTCGGTGAATTTTTACGGGCGAGGTTACCCGACGTCCACGCAGATCATACAGACGTCGTCGTCGAACTCCTCCGTGCCCCGGAAGTCGCGCAGACGCTCGGACATCCGTTCCACGAACGCGCCGCATTCCAGCCCGCGCAGGTCGTCGATCGCGTCGCGGATAATCTCCGTCTCGAAGTCGGGGGTGAACGGGTTGATTCCTTTATCCGTCTCGTTGACCGTCTCGACCAGCCCGTCGGTATATAAGAGGAGTTTGCTTCCCGCGGCCAGTTCGACCTTCTGGTTGGTATAGCTCTTCCCGATTATTTTCAGCCGGTCGTTATCCAGCACCGCGAGCGGGATGCCGCTTTTTTCCATCTTGAGGAGCTCGGTCTTTTTCCCGCTGATGAGGTACGGGGGATTATGCCCGGCGTTCGCGTAGATAAATATCCGCGTGCGGCGGTTAAAGATACCGTAGAACGCGGTGATAAAATTACCGTCGGTGCGTTCCAGCAGCGAGGAGTTGAGGTATTGAAGGAACTCCGCGGGGTTGTCGATCTCGGGGGCGATCTGGAGGACGAGGCTCTTCATCATAGACGTGATGAACGCCGCGGGGACTCCGTGCCCGGACACGTCGCTGATGAATATTCCCACCATGTCGTTGTCGGGGAAGTTGACGAAATCGTAGAAATCTCCCCCGACTTTTTCCATCGGCTTATAGTAGCACGCGATATCCGGCCCGGGGGATTGCAGCGGTATCAGCGCGAGCTGGATTTTTCTCGCGAGCTCGAGCTCGTTCTCCATCCGTTCGTTGCGAATCTGGAGTTGGTTGCGCTCGTCCGCGAGCTCGCTGGTACGTTCGAGCACCCGCTGTTCCAGTACGATATTGGAACGCTCGAGTTCTTTCGCGAGCAGTTCCTCCTTATGGAACGCGCGGGAAAACCGCATCGACAGGATAAACGACTGCGAGAAGATAAAAATAAATACGCCGTATGACAGCAGGAACCCGGTGGTGATCATCTGGTTGACATACATCATATCGTTGACGGTCGCGACCAATAGGACAAGGAATCCCAGTAAAATCAGGAGCGCCCCTTCCCGTTTACGCATCAGCGCGAGTATCAGGATTACAAGATCATACACTCCGCTTACCAGAAGAATCAGGTGATAGGTGGTCAGCCACGCGCTGAAAAATTTCTCCGTGGCGACCAGTACGATCAGGCTATAGATTATCCCCGGGACTATAAAAGTAATATTCAGCGCTTTCACGGTTTCTTTCCGGTAGAGCGCGGAGATGAACAATAGGAAAAGTATCGCCGCGAGCGGCATGGTCAGGTACTCGATTCGCACATTCCATATCCATTCTATCGAGGGGAACGTCGTATAAATAATTTTTTCGTTGGTCAGCAGGGTGCGTACTGCGACTACAAGGCAGAATAGCCCGAAATAGAGCGGGGATTTATCCGCCCGCCTGAGGGAAAATAGCCCGATATGGTAAAGCCCCATGATCAGCAGGATGCCGAACAGGAACATATCCGACGCGACTCCGTTCTCACGTTCCGCCGCGATCTGGGAGGCGGTGCCGATCAGCGCGCTGTACTCCATCCCGCTCCTATTATGCTCGAAGTTCGCGATCTGGAGTATCAGGCGGATATTCGTGCTCTTCGCGGTAAAGTATGCGGACATCGGCTTCCAGTACGGGATCGCCGTTTCCTGGTTTGTGGAGACCTTACCGACAGACAGTAATAGTTCGTCCCCGGCCCATAATTGATATGCGGTGGGGATTGCCTGCATTTCGATGCCGAGCATCCGGTTGGTGTCGCGGATGGCGATATCCAGTATGAAGGTCGCGTACCCGTAATCGGGTATTTCGGTCTCCCCGGCGGTCCGGCCGTTCCACGCCCCCGGCATGATGAAATAAAACGGTACGGAGGATTTGTTCGAGTAGGATTGCGGCGTCAGAAGTTTGAACAGGCGGATTTCCCATTCCCCGTCGAGCTTCACCGGGCCGGATAGTCCGAGGTCAGTACCGGAAAGGTCGAGTTTGCCTTTCACGGCCTTGGGCGGGAGGTTTTGCGCATAGGAGGAACATGTTATCGCGAGAAGCAGTAACAGATAAATAATCCGCATGATCATCCCCTGATATAGCAGATATTATTATAATGCATACGGGAAATATGTAAACAAAAGGAATCAATTCATAAGGCTATCAAATGGATTATCATGCATTTAACATACCGTAAATTGACATCCTGGGAATAACTATTACAATATAATCGGTGACTAACTCTCCGGGAGGTAAAAATGCGTGGAGCAGTATTGGCGGGTGTTTTCCTTTTTATTATGACTGTTTCGGGAATGGGCAAGTCCGTAAAAATCCTATCTATGGGTCTGATGCTCGATATCACGAATCATGTAAGTGTGATGAGCGGGGATACCGAACCCGTGAACGGGTTCCTGCTTGCCGAGAAGCCGGGATTCGAGGTCTATATCGATTCCTACGATCCGTTATTTTTCGGGTCTATCGAGGGAATAGACATGTGGGATACATGGGAAAAAGCTATTTCTTCCCTGCCGAACAAGCTGATGATAGAAAACGGGAGTATTAAGATCGCCTATCAGATTGACCGCGATAACGATAAAACTTTTCTGACGGGATTTATTCAATCCGCAAAGGGACACTACTTTTTTAACACCTATGCGCTGGAGAATAATATCGCGGAAGCCTTTCTGGAGAAAGCAATCCGTTTCCTGAAGAATATCAAGGAATTGAAATAAATTAATACTTCACGTCTCTCAGGCGGCGCAGGGTGTCCTCGTCGAACGGCGCGGGCGTTCTGCCGGAAACCGCCGCGAGATAGCAGAGCTTCGCGTGCTTCTCCAGTATCTCCGTGAGGGAGAACGCCTTCACGAGCGTCTCCCCGTAGGTGAGAGTCCCGTGACGATCGAGTAGGATGATATTCGTTTCCCCCGCGATAGGGCGTACCGCCTCCGCGCCTTCGGAGGTGGACGGCAGCGCGAACGGGGCGACACGGATATCCCGCAGGAACATCGCCGATTCCGCGGTGAAAGGCGCGGCGGTCAGCTCGATTCCCAGCGAATTGCACAGGAGGACATACGGCGGGTGCGCGTGGACTATCGCCCGCGCGGACGGGTTCTGCTTATAGATTTCGAGATGGGTGAAACGCTCGGTGGACGGTTTCCCCGCGCCGGGGACCGGTTCGCCCGACGGGCCGATTTCGGTCACTCCCTCGGGGGTAATCAGACCCTTGACTATTCCCGACGCGGTGATCAGGGTGGCGCCGTTATCGAGCCGGACGCTGATATTTCCCTCGGTCGCCGTGACATACCCGCGTTCGTACAGGAGCCGCGCGTATTCCGCGATCTCCCGCTTGGTATTCTCTAATTCGTTCATAGACTCCCCGTAAATTTACAATTAGTCAGCGGCGGGTTTTTTGCCCGGCGCAATCCCGCTCTTCCTGCGGGTATATATCCGGCGCCCCACGAGCGCGAGGATATAGATCACCGCCGCGACCAGTATGGTTACCGGCCCGGTCGGGAGATTCTGTATCGAGAACGACGACCAGTACCCGAAAAAGAGCACGACCAGACAAATAATGGTCGAGAGTATGATCATCCTGCCGGTCGATTTCGAGAACAGCCCGGCGGTCGCGGACGGGAGTGTCAGGAGCGCGATCACGAGGATGATCCCCACAGTCTGGATGAGGATCACCACGCTGACCGAAACCATCGTCAGGAGAAGCAGGGTCATCCGCGTGACCGGGATACCCCGCACCTTCGCGTACTCCTCGTCGAACGAGAGATACAGGAACTGGCGGTAAAAGATCAGCACGAGAAGCAGGAGGATGAAGTCCAGTACCGCGAGGATAATCAGGCTCTCGGTGTTGACGAGCAGGATATTCCCGAAGAGGTAGGACGAAAGGTCTTTTTTAATGCCCGGGGTGAGCGCGATAAAGATCACCCCGATCGCCATACCGATCGCCCAGAGCGCGCCGACCAGTGTATCGAGGTTCTGGCTGAAACGGAATTTGAATAAGGTGATGAGCGCGGCGGATAGTACGGCGAAAACCAGCGCGCCGATCAGGGGGTTCCACCCGAGGAATAACGCGATGCCCAGCCCGCCCATCACCGCGTGCGCGATGCCCCCGCTGATGAACGCGATGCGTTTGATGACCACGAACGTCCCCGTTACGCCGCAGGCTATGCTCGATAATATTCCCGCGAGGACGGTTTTCTGCACATAGGGTTTCGAGACCAGCGCGGTAAAGAATTCCATCATATTTCGCCTCCGTGGGAATGATGCCCGATGGGCGCGGTGTGGGAGTTGTAGAGCTCGTGCGCGACATCCTCCGGCAGAATTTCACTGCACAGGTGCTGGTGGACTTCGCGGTTGACGCAGATGACGCGGGTCACGAAGGTGGTGATAAAGCCGACGTCATGGGAGACCAGCGCGATAGTGATGCCGTTGCGGTTGAGCTCGGCGAGAAGCTCCATGATGGATTTTTCGGCTGACGTATCCACCTGCGC
This sequence comes from Brevinematales bacterium, assembly GCA_013177895.1. Classification (GTDB taxonomy): domain Bacteria; phylum Spirochaetota; class Brevinematia; order Brevinematales; family GWF1-51-8; genus GWF1-51-8. The sequence continues at coordinate 16,315 of JABLXV010000017.1, forward strand.
GGTCGGCTCGTCCATCAGGATGAGTTTCGGCTGGGAGACCATCGCGCGCGCGATCAGTACCCGTTGACGCTGACCGCCGGAGAGCTCGCCGTAGCCTCTGTCCGCGAGAGCGGCGATACCGGTCATCTCGAGGGCGCGGTTGACCTGCTCCCATTCGGCGCGGGTGAAACGCGGGAAGAACGCGCGCGAAGTCATCAGCCCCATCGCGGTCGCCTCGCGGACGCGCATCGGGAATCCCGCCTCGATATGCGGAGTCTGCGGCACATAGCCGATCAGTCCGCGCGCCCTGCGTGGAGTCATTCCCCCGATTCGTACCGTGCCGCCGTCGGGGTCGATCAGCCCGAGCATCAGCCGGAGAAGGGTAGTCTTCCCTCCGCCGTTGGGGCCGATAATCCCCACGAAGTCCCCCGCGTCGATAGTCAGGTTGACGCCGCGCAGGGCGGGAATATTCCCGTAGGAAAAGTCCAGGTCTTTTATTTCTACCATATTTATCCTTTTACGGCTGCGCCAATGCGGCGGCGAGCGATTTCAGGTTTTCGATATAATTCTCCGCGAGCGGGTCGGCGGTGACGATTTTGCATCCCACTTCCCCGGCGATCATTCTCGCCGACGCCTCGTTGAACTGGGGCTGGACGAACAGGGTGTCGATTTTATGCGCCTTAGCGTAATCGATGATCAGCCCGACCTGCTTGGGGGACGGTTCCTTGCCCTCGTACTCGATCGCGATCTGGGTCAGCCCGTACGCCTTCGCGAAATACCCCCACGACGGGTGGAAGACCAGCATATTCGTTACAGCGGTATCTTTTAATAATTTCAGGATGTAAATATCCAGCCCAACTAGGTCTTTGATCAATTTTTGGTAATTTTCCTTGTAATACCCAAAATTCGTTACATCATAACGAATAAGCGCGTTGAAAATATTTAAAGACATAGTAACCGCATTATCCGGGTCGAGCCATACGTGCGGGTCGAGCGCGCCGTGGTCATGCTCCTCCTCATGGTGGCCGAATATTTCATCTTCGGGGGCGAACGGTATCAGCGTGATATTCGAGATGGAATCGACGACCGTCATCGAGGGATTTGCCTCGGCGATCCTGCTCATCCATATCTTCTCGAATTCGATGCCCGCGGTGAAGTAAAGTACGGCGTCGGAAAGGGCGAACATCTGGCCGGGAGACGGTTCGAACGTGTGGGGGTCCTGCCCGGGCAGCGTCATCGACTGGACTTCGGCTTTATCGCCCGCGATCCGTTCGACCAGGTACTTCTGGGGGAGGATGCTGACGAAAATGACGGGTTTCCCGCTTTTCTGCCGTCCCGCGCATCCCGCGAGGATAGAGGTAAGGATAATGAAAGGAATGATGCTTTTTTTAATCATTTTCTTCTCCGAACTTGGGGAACGATATCCGGGCAATATTGTATTGAATGAAATGAAAAAGTCAAGGCGGGGGGTGGGAAAAAAATAAGCGCGGTTCTTTGAAGAACCGCGCCGGTTGTCAGTTAATTTCCTTAGAAACGGGGCTTTCTAGGCTTAGCAAGATTAACCTTAATGTTTCTGCCCGCCATTTCGGACTGGTCAAGACTCGCGATGGCGTTCTGAGCCTGGTCCTGCGAACCCATTTCGACAAAACCGAAGCCTTTGCTGCGTCCGGTCTCTCTGTCTTGGATGATCTTCGCGGAAACTACTTCGCCGTAAGGCGAGAACAAGGATGCGAGATCCTGTTCGGTTGTTGAAAAGGGCAGATTGCCCACGTAGATGGATGTTGGCATAAAAACCTCCTTAAAGCTTGCCAACGGTCGGATCGGTACCATATCAAGTGCAGCAAGATGGTAGATGGTAACTCTTGCTTTGAGAAAGGAATGAAAACGGAGGTGAAACAAGTGAACTGAATAAATAGCTAGCAAAAACCGCACTTTGTTGAACTTCTCCGGGAAACAAGATCCAAAATCCGCTTCTCAAAAACTAAACCAAATACCGAAATCTAATCTGGTTACTCAAACCTAATCGTTGTATTATTATGCATTATTATTACAAATAGTGCAAGTATTTTCTGAAATATCTTTATTTTATTATTATAATCGGAAGAAATCCGCTTTTTTTTGACTTCCTGCCGATTTATGATAAAATATTTCATACTTTTCTGGAGCGGAATGTGACAATTTTACGCGGGATACTCCTTCTTTTTATTATCGTTAACTGTGCTTTCGCTGAAATCGGCACGAGTTTTACCCTGCTTTTTCCCAATAAAGCGGCGGTCTCCGCCGAAATCAGCGGAGACCTGATCTCGGACTTTTTCCTGATTAACCTGCTCGACGACGTCCTGTTCTTCAAACCCCTCGCTATCCGTTATAACCGTATCTACGGGATGGAGGTGGGGAACGAGAGTATGGCAACGAGCGGGTGGTTTTTCGCGGATTCGTTCATGTTCCAGACCCAGTTCGAGGGAAGGATACCGCTCGGCAACCTTTTCATCCGCTATTATGTCGGCGGCATCGTCAACTGGAATATTAATCTCGAGCCCCTCAAGGGCAATATCGATAAAGACCTCGCCTCGGCCAGCGGGTACGATTCCGCTTATTCGCAGATGACTTTTGAAAATAACCTCGGATTGGGATATACGTTCGGCGGGGGCATCGGCTACCGTTGGAGTATCATCTCGGTCGACCTGTCGGTCTCGTATCTTTATGTCAGCGCGCCGCTCAATCTAAGCGGCCCGGTGTACTACGGCGATAACGGCGGGACTGTTACGAAGGTAAACTATTCGAACCCTAAAAGTACGCTCGTGCTGAACGGGTTCGCGGTCTCGCTCGGGGTGCATGTTATCCTCGATTTCGCCAAGGCTAAAGAGTACGAATAATCCCGTCAATCATACATTTCCAGCAGTGTTTCGAACCCGCCCGGCGCGTCCGACGGCGAATGGGTTACCAGTATGACCGCCCGTCCGGCGGAAATTTTCCCGATATATTCGTAGAACCGCGCGCGGTTTTTTCGGCTCAGGAACGCGTCCGCCTCGTCGAGGAACGAGTACGATACCGGGGCGATCAATGCGCGCGCGATCCGGCATAACTGCTTCTCCCCGCCGGACAATTCGGCGAAATTCCGTTCCGATAGCCCGGTGATGCCCAGCCCTTCCGAAATGTCCCGGTAACGGGCTTCCGTGTCCGGGGCGGAGCCGAGCGCGTACAATCCCTGTAGTATAAAATCGCGCGCCGGCAGCTCTATCTGAACGCCGCCGGTCTGCGGCAGGTACGAGACCTTCCGCGCGATATCGAGCCGTTTCATAGAACGGTTATCCGCGCCGTCGATACCGACCGTCCCGTCGAACCTCCTGTGGAGGAAGATGACCGCGCGGACGAGCGAGCTTTTCCCGCACCCGTTATCGCCGGATATCAGGAAATTCCCGCGGGGGGGGATGTCGATTACCGCGGGAAACGTTATGGAACGGTTGGGATAGAGCACGGTCAGGCCGCGGATTTCGATCACGTTATTCCTCTCCGCTAAAAATTATCGGCGGGATATTTTTACATATCCGGGTTATAATGGCAAGGAAATATAGAATGTAGTTCCGACTCCCGGGTTGGACTTGAAGGTGATATTGCCGCCGTGCGCCTCGATGATCTTCTTTACGATGGAAAGCCCGAGCCCGGTACCCTCTTTCTTACCGTGAGTCACAAACGCCTCGAAAATACGGCTCTTGATATCTTCGGGGATACCGGGGCCGCTGTCCTCGATTTTTATCAGCAGGTCGAATATTTTTTTTCTGGGTGGATACGACTATCCTACCGCCGTCGCCCACCGCCTCCATCGCGTTGGTGATAATATTACTGAGCGAACGGATGAGACGGTTCTTGTCCGCCTTGAGGGATACCCCGGAGTTACAGTCGATAATCAGTTTGATATCATGCTTCTCGGCCTTCTGTACGAACATGCGCGAGAGGTTCTCGATCAGCGGATCGATCTCGACCTGCTCGTAATGCAGGATGATGTTCCCCTTCGCGAAATCGAGGATATCGTTCAGCATATTGGTCAGCCTGTCGATCTCCTGCGCAATCATCAGGAGATAATCGTCCTTCTCCTTCGCGGTGAAGTCCTCGTCGCCGAGCACCTCGATACCGCTGCGGATGATGGTCAGAGGGTTTTTAATATCGTGGATAATCGTGCTCGCGAACTGGCCGAGCGAGGCGAGTTTTTCCGAATGTATCTTTTCAGAATTAATGCGGATCGAGTAAATCTTCATCGCGATCAGGTTGAGGATCGTGCTCATCGTATCGAGTATAAAACTCCCCTTCTTCGATTCGCACATGATGACTATCCCGTACTCGAGCTGGTCGACGAAGTAGACCGGGAACGACATCAGGCAGAAATCCCCGCTGCACCGGGAGTAGGTTTCCGCCGACGAGAATACACGTTTAGCGGCATTCTCCTCGATACGGAATATCCGTTTATCCGGTTCGGGAAACTTGGGGTGCGAGTAGATAAAATGCATCTTCTCGATTTCACGCCGTTTCTGGTGGAATACCGAGATGTAGTTCAGCCGGAACAAGTTACGCAATTCGAGTATCACCCGTTCGATATAACGGGTCTCGTCCACAATTTCCGTTTTCATGGTGAATGAGGAGAAATCGTTAATGAGGGTCAGGACGCGGACTTTATTCAGCAGGTCCTGGGTCTTGGTCTCCACTTCCTTGGTGAGCGCCGAGTTATAAGAATTGAGCTTGTCCTTATTGGAAAGGATATCAGTCGCCATTTCGCTGAAACTCTGCTGGAGCAGGGAGATTTCGTCGGAAACCATATCCGGCGAGGGTATCGCATGGACGCCGCTCTGGAAATCCTTCACCATCGACTTCAGCACTAAAAGCGGGATGGTGATCTTCCGCGCGAAAAGGATAGCGATCACCGACGCGAGAAGGACGACGATGAAGAATATGACGAAGCTGACCTGCTGGAAAAGATTCAGCACCGCGTTGACCGACTCGAAGCCGTAGAGTATCCCTAAGTGGATCGTCCCCTTCGACGGGAGGTTATAGAGGGCGATCTTGAACACGTAATACTTGCCCTCGGACTTCAGGTCAATCAGCTGAGGGACGCCCGGTTTGACGGTTTCCGCGTCTTTTATAATCGCGGCGGTCTCGGACATATTCTTCGTGACGGGGCGGCTGAACAGGACTCCCTGCGAGGTCTCGATAAACACTACCAGGTCGGGGTTTCCCTGGTCGAGCGACTTGAGGTAATGCTCGTCCAGAACCGCGCTGACAATGGACAGGCCGATCTTCTTCTTTTGTGCGTTGTCGTAGATGGTGGAGCAGTTCCGCATCACGACCATATTCGACACGATGTCGGGGAAGGTCAGCGAATGCTCGGGGGTATAGTACGGGTTCGCGAGGAATTCCCACATATATTGACGCATCGGGTCGGATGAAAAATAGGGCGCGTTTTCAGGATGGATATTATATCGGAGGACATTATTCGTAAAATAGGTAAATTCGACCATATCGATGGAAAACGAGTTCAGGCTGAATCCCTTGGGCATAATATTTGTTTTTCCCAGCTTGAGGGGCGCGAGCAGGATGTTTTTACTGAAGACGGAGGAGATTACCCGGTATTTCTCCATATCCGAATCGATGAGAAACCGGATTCGCGTGAGGGTGGCGTCGAGACGCCCGACGACTCCCTGACGGGAGCTGTTAATGATCGCCAGCGACAGTATCACGAAGGCCAGCATGACAGGAATAACGCCCACGATTAAGTGAGAAACAATCATCTTCTGCTGTATCTTCAACTATACGGCTCCTAACGGTACAACGGAAATTCGATAGTGATAGTCGTCCCTTTCCCGTAGTCGCTTTTTATTTCTATTGAACTGTTATAAAAATTCAGTATTTTTTTTACCAGCGTCAGTCCCATCCCTAATCCCGAAGTCTGCGCGGTATCGGCCTCCTCCGCGCGGAAGAACTTCTCGAATACCCTGCTGAGGTTCGATTGCCGGATGCCAATCCCGTTATCGGCGATAACGCACTCGCAAAGCTCGATTGTTTTATCCTTCTCCTTCCTTAACACCGTTTTCGCCGATAGGTTGATTTCAACCGGCTTCTTATCCTTCCGGTAGAGGTACGCGTTGCTCAGGAGCTCGAAGAACACGGTCTGAAAAAAACGGTCGTTGCCGAACACGTTCAAATCGGGTTCGATATTCGTGGAGATCGAAACGCCGCGCCCGATTTCATAGAACGTCCTGAACCGGTTGATGGCTTCGATTATGATATTGGATAGATTGATCTTGGTGGAGAACAGCACCTGCGGATTGATTTCGAGGATTGAGATATTGATGATATTATCGATAAAACGGATCAACTCCTGGCTCTTCCGGTAGATGAGCTTGATGGATTCTTTATCCTCTTTGGTGCCGTATTTCTCAAGGCTCTCGATCAGGAGCTCGGAGTACGCGAAAATGCTGGTTAAAGGGGTTTTCAGCTCGTGGCTGAGGCTGATTTCCAGCTCCCGGCGAATCTTTTTTTCCAGCACCGTATCGTGCCTGTCCATTAATTTATGAAAGACCCATCTGAACGGCGCGGAAAGGATTCTACCGATTGCTCTGAAGAAACGGGATACTTTAGTCATCGTTCTTTCCGAGCAGGTCTTCGATAAAAGTGACGATGTCTTTCGGAGAGAAGGGTTTTGCGATAAATCCGTCCGCGTGAAGCTCCTGCGCCTTTTTCCGCGCGAAATCCATATCCTTCGCGGTCAGGAATACGACCTTGATATCCTTAAATTCGGCGTTGGCCTTGAGTTCTTCGCAAATCTCGAAACCGGTGATTTTCGGCATCATAATATCCAGCAGGATAAGGTCCGGCCTGAACCGCCGTACGGTTTCTATCGCCAGCATCGAATCGGAAACAGTTTCCACGTCGTATCCGCTGCGCGACAGCTTGGTTTTAATAATGCTCAGGATTTCCTCGTGGTCGTCTATGGCTAATATTTTTTTCATCATGCCTCCAGTATCTCCATATTTTAAATAAAAATCAGGAAAATACAATATAATTTTCGGAATATATTCCTCCATTACTTGATTTTAACGGGTGATAAAGTTATATTATTATGGTTGTTTCTAATACTTTGCTATAGAAGCATCTGTCGGGCGGTTTTTAGTGAGAATCTCTTAATATATTTGGGTAACCGGGAGCTTCAGAATCGCCCCGATTTTGCAGATAATATATAAAAGTAATGGGGAGCATTTCATGGAAGGCAGAAAGTTTACAATAATCGCGTCAATATCGATTCTTTTATCAGGAGTGAGCGCGTGTACGTTACCCGAGGATTCATCGGCCGGGAACGCAAATATAACTCTTTTAGCTACCGTCACGACGACTGAGGTAATCAAGTCGGTGTATGTCAGCGGGGATTACCTGTACGCCGCGGCCGGATACGGCGGATTGCTGGTTTATCATATGGTTACTCCCAGCAATCTGGTTAAAGTCGATACCTATACCGGATTTATCCCTGTAAACGATGTGATAGTTAAAACCTTTACCGACGGGTCAAATTATGCGTTTATCCCGCTGGGTATGGTGAACGACCTCGGCGGTATGATGATACTCAACGTCACCTCGCCGTCGAACGTCTATCTTCCCGCCGGGCATGAGACCAACGATTTTGTCGGATATAACAGTGAAGCGATCACTGTTAACGACGACCTATCCAAGGCATATGCCGCCGATGTCGCCAAAGGGCTGGTAACCTACGCTTTGGCTCCGGGAACGACGGGATACACTGTGGCGGCTCCGGTCGTGAAGGCTCTGAACGGCAAGCCTGAAAATCTCTGTATTGCCAACGGGTATGCTTATGTCGCCGCTAAAGAGGGAGGCGTGTTTATCGTCAATCTGACCACAGGCGTGATATCCGCGAATATTTTTTCATCCCTGAGTTATGCCAACGCCGTATCGGTTTCCGGGAATACCCTGGTAATCGCCGACCAATTTTACGGCGCGGTGATTTATGATGTGAGTGATCCGACTAAACCGAAGTTAAAGACCTCATACGATACGTCCGGCGAAGCGCGCGATATTATCGTCAACGGAACCGATATATTTATGGCTGACGGTTCGGTCGGTATGCTCTGGCTGAATATCGCATCGGCAAGTTCCGTCGTACTGAAGGGCCGGTATATCGAATCCACCGGGATAGCGTCTAAACTTTATTATTCTACCGACACTAAGCCCTATATCTATGCGGCATATGGGCCGGCCGGAATCAAGATATTTAAAATTTCGGGGAATTAAACCATAACCTTTTTATTCGAAAAACCGGCTGAATTGCATTAAACTTCGATCTTCAGGAATGGCATACTCTCCTTGTTTTTATCGGGCTTTTTACGCCCCTAAAACGCATTGAAAAAAGGCTGATTTTATGTTACAATAATAGTGAGTGATTTTGTAAAAGGAGAGAAAAATGCCTCGAAAAATATTGTTATTATTAGCGGCCCTGATCGGGCTGACCGTGTTCGCATATGCCCAATCCGCGCCCGCGAAGTACTTTTTCGATGTCCGAAAAGCGATTTACGATAAATTACCCGCATCGTTCACGGCGAAGCTGACCGGCAAGCCGATCGATAAGGAGCTGGATAAGATACCCGCGAACGCGCTCTTGGACGCAAAGAAGAAGCCGTGGGTGGAACTCGTATTTAAACGCGACGCCGGGGTCAGCGTCAAGGTGAAAAATGTCGACGAATTCTACGAAGACCTTTTCGGCGACTATGTCAGTTTTTTTACGCTGGGCAATATCCTCTCGAATCAGAGCGAACAGAGCCTGATGAATAAATACGATTTTTCATTTTTCCTGGATTCTCCCGGGACAAAAGTCCTGACGTTAAAACTCAAGCCCGCGAATGCCGAAAATAAACTGAATCTCTATGTGGATAACTCGCAGAAGAAGATTATCCGCGTGGACTACCTCCTCGGAAACGACCTGATTACCACCACCAGTATCATCTATGTCGAGAAGAAGGGCAAAAAGACGTATCTTGTCCCGCAGAAATTCCTCGTAAAGGTATTCGAAGGCGCGCAGGAAAAGGTATTGATATTTGATTTGGCTGATATTACTATACAGGAATGATTAACCTCGTGAAAATTGACAAAAAGACGAGGGTTATCTAAAATATTAGACATTATTTTTGGTTCTTTCTAAAAACGAGTGGGTAAAGATGAGAAATATGAATGGATAAAATATAATAATCCATGCAAAATAAACTATTCGAGATGGCTCTGGGGATAACCGAGCCGTACTTTGTGAAGGATATCGATTCGACGCGGACAAGAAGAAGCTCGACATCCACATCGATTTCAGGAAAGGCGCTATGTTCACTATCACCGGAAAGAACGGCGAGGCGGTTCAGGCGAAAGCCTACGACACCGTGGATAAGACGTGGCGGCACCTGAACTTCTTCGAGCACGAATGCTATCTGCACGCGCGGGTGCCGAGGATCAAGTATGACGACGGGATCAAGCAGGTGAAGATGCCGTGGGAGGGCATGTCGAACGGCTTCACGCTACTGTTCGAGGCGCTGCTCTTGCAGTTGTGCATGGGGATGCCGGTGTACAAGGCCTCGAAAATCACAGGCGCGTCGGACGATAAAATCTGGAAAATGCTGGAACGGTATGTTTTGGCATATCTCAAACAGAGCGATTACAGCGATGTCACGGCGGTAGGGATCGACGAAACCTCGCAGAAGAAACATCACGATTACATCACGCTGTTCGTGGATTTGATTCGCCGGAGGACATTGTTTATCGCCGACGGCAAGGGAAGCGGGACGGTCGAGGAGTTTATCTCCATGCTGGAACAGCAGAACGGTAAGGCTGAAAATATCAGTCAGGTGAGCTGCGACATGTCGCCGGCGTTTATCAAGGGTGTGAGGGAGAATTTGCCCGAAGCCGAGGTGACATTTGACAGGTTCCATGTGATGAAGATTATCAACGATGCGGTGGATAGAGTCAGAAGGCTGGAGGTCAGGACCGATCCGAATCTGAAGGGAATGAAATATGTGTTTTTGAAAAACAATGAAAACCTGACGCCGGGCGATTTGGATAAACTCGATAAGATACGTTTTGCCGAATGCGGGAAAAAGACGTTGAAAGCGTTTCAGCTTAAAGAACTGTTCCGCGAACTTTATACGGCTGGAACCGACGAAGTGTTCGAGCGCGGATTGAAGAAATGGTATTATCTTGCGACTCACAGCAGGATCGGGGCGATTGTAGAGGCGGCTAAAACGATCAGAAGACATTGGGACGGCGTGATGAATTGGATCAAAAGTAGAATTAATAATGGGATATTGGAAGGAATTGCGTCGTTGATACAGGCGGGAAAGCGCGTGCAAGGGGTTATTCGTCACAGAAGAACTTTAAAATTATCGCGTATTTGCTGACGGGTAAAATGGACTTTTCAAGAATCAATTCAGCTTACTTACCCACTTAATTTGCGAAAGAACCTTATTTTTAATATGAAGAGGCATATATGGAAGCGAACACGCATGACGAGATCTTTTTGCAGGCTATGGAGAAAGAACTCGTAAACGACACCGAATCCGAGGGTCCTGTTAGGAGCGGGACGGTTATATCGGTGGACAGCAATCTCGTCTTTTTAGAGATGGGGGGGAAATCCGAGGTAGTAGTACCGATGGATGAGTTCGAAACCCCGCCCGTTATCGGTTCGAAGGTCGATGTGATGATGACCGGAGACCGCCGGGAAGGAGTTCCTATCGCCTCGAAAACACGCGCGGAGAGAATGGGCGTTCTCGACAATATTCGTGACGCTATCCGCGACGAACTGCCCGTAAAAGGTACCATTAAGGAAGTTGTTGTCCGCGACAATATCCCCAAAGGATTCACCGTCGATCTGGGCGGAGATTTAAAAGCGTTCCTTCCATTTTCCCATATAGATACCCGCAGGTATGAAAAACCCGAAAATATCATCGGGCAGAAGTTCGATTTTGTCGTGCTCGAGAAGCGCGGCAGCAGTATTATTATATCCCGCAGGGTTTATCTGCAAAAAACAGTCAAGAAGCTCTATACGAAATTTTTCGAGACCCATCAGGTCGGGGATGTTGTTAACGGGTCTGTCGAGGAAATCGACCAGAACTATATCATCCTTTCGGTAGAAGGCATTAAAGCGTTCCTGCATATATCCGATTTTTCATGGAAGTACCTCAGCGATTTTCACGGCGTGGTCAAGTTCGGCGACGAGTTCGAGGTGCAGATTATTTCGCTCGATAAGACAAAGGATTCGGTCAAGGTCGGTAAGAAGCAGCTTCTGCCGAACCCGTGGGAAAATATCGAGAACCGTTTCGCCGTCGGCGACGTGATACAGGGTAAGGTCGTGCATTTCCGTAAGGAAGGCGCGGTAGTGGAAATCGAAGAAGGTATCGAAGCGTTCCTCCATGTCTCGGAGATTTCGTGGACGCAGCGTATCCGCGACCCGAAAAAGTTCCTGAAGAAGGGCGCGATTGTCGAAGTAAAGGTAAAAAATATCGAAATAGAACGGCATAGAATGGATGTTTCCCTGCGGGAACTCCAGGCGAACCCGTGGGACGACGCCGAGGCGAACTATACCCGTGGCAAGAAACTGTCCGGGGCTGTTTCCTCAGTGCTCGATTTCGGCGTGTTCATCAAGTTTGACGACGGTATCGAGGGCATTCTCCGCAAGGAAGACGTGGATTGGATGGAGAACGAGATCGACCTCAAGGAAAGATTCAAGAAGGGCGATAAGCTCGATGTGATCGTGCTGTCGATCGAGCCCGGGAAGGAAAGGCTCCGCCTCGGTATCAAACAGCTCTCCGATAATCCGTTACAGGCCTTCTCGATGAACTATCCCAAGAACTCGGTGGTCGAAGGCACGGTGAAGGAGATACAGGAGCACGGCGTCATTGTCGCGCTGGAAAACAATCTCGAGGGCTTCATTCATATTTCCAATATAGACAAGGCCGGTGTGGATAAGATCGAGGATGCGGTGAAGGTCGGCGAACCGATTCGCGCCGCGGTTCGTTATGTCGATGTCGCGAAGGGTAAAATTGAGCTGAGCCGCAAGGACCTGATGCAGGCCGAGGAACAGCATGAGTTCCAGAAGTACATTGTCAACGAGAATCGCGGTTCGGATACCTATTCGACCTCGATGGGGTCGCTTCTTGCCGACCAGTTCAAGGGTCTGAAGATCGAACCTGAAAAGAAATCCGAGAAAGCCGAGAAATCCGAGAAAGCCGCGCCCAAGAAAACTGTCAAGAAGAAATCTAAAGATACGGAGAATACCGATGGCGAAGAGTAGACCTGTAGCCGGAACGAACATCCAAACGAAGACGCCATTTGAAAATATGGTCGAATTTCTCAATAAAAACAGCCGCGTTCTTTTAGTGGTTGCGGTCGGGATTATTCTGGGAAGCATCGTGCTTTTCCTCAACTATCAGAATAAGAACAACGAAGAAGGCGAAGCGACCCGCATCTACGATATCGCGCTGAGTTCTATAGAGAACCTGAACTATGTGACAAACCAGCAGGAGCAGAACCGGATTTTCTGGACGCAGATTTCCAACATGTTTGTTATCATCCAGACCTATCCCGATACGGTCAGCGCTCTCCGCGCGAGGCTGTTTTTAGCGAATAATTATCTCGAACGGACGGTCGGCGCATCGTTGAGCGAGGCTGACCTGAATCAGGTACTGTCCGCGGCGTATACGTTATACACCGACGTGGTCGCGAAAGCGAGAACTGATTTTTACCGTGCGGCGGGGACTCTCGGTATCGCCTATTGCCACGAGATTCGTAACGATTACCGTTCCGCGATCGAGCAGTACAATCTGATCATCGAAAAATACTCGAAGGAAGGTTTTACCCCTTACGCGATGATCGCGAAGGCGCAGAACCTCGAGGCATTGAAGGATATCAACGGCGCATTGGGCGTCTACCGTGATGTGGCGGATAATTTCACCAATTCGGAGTGGCATAAATTCGCTAAGGCGAAGCTCTATTTCTATTCCAATCCCGGAACGGCGGCTCCTATACAGAATCTCCCGATGCCACAGAATTCGGGGATACAGCTTCTCCCTCCCCAGTAAGGGTTTGTTGATAAAGGTAGAATTTGAACTGATTTCCGTCTCTGCGATGAGCAAGGCGAAGAAGCAGTCTTTTTAATTTATAATCTGATATTGAAATAGATTGTTTCGCAAATCTTTGCGGATTTGCTCGCAATGACATTATAAGTTCGTCAGCAAGCCGGTAAGGGTAGGCCGGGAGAACCGGAAAATGAAACTTTAGATAAATAAAATAAGCGGGCATCGTCCCGCTTGATTTTTTTTAACTGCGTGCTTAATATTATCGGTAACAATAAAGAGGGAGTATCAAATGAATGAGAAAAACCAACCCCAGCCGCAGAATTTAAAGGTGGAAGTCCCTAACGAAGAGGGTTTTATCAAATACTCGAATTTCGTTATCGTGTCCCATTCTCCCGAAGAATTGGTCATCGATTTCGCGCGGATAATGCCCGGGCAGGAAGGGGCGAAGGTGGTCTCCCGTATCGTCATGACTCCGAAGAACGCGAAAATGTTTATGAAGGCGCTCGAGAACAATATCGAGAACTTCGAGAAGAAGTTCGGAGATATCGCGCTTCCCGATAACGTCGGGTTTAATACTCCCGGCGGCGTAATCCAGTAACGGAAAGGAAAATGGCGGAAAAAAGACCGATTACCGATCTTGCGCAGAATAAAAAGGCTTATCATGATTACGAGGTGATCGAATCGATGGAGGCCGGGATAGAATTGCGCGGTACCGAGATCAAATCGGTGCGTTCGCGGAATGTCAACCTCAAGGACAGCTATGTGCTGATCCGCGACGGCGAGGCGCAGGCGATCAATATTCATATCAGCCCGTGGGGCTTCGGAAATATTTTCAATCACGACCCGACCCGCAGCCGCAGGCTTCTCCTGCATAAAAAGGAAATCCTCCGCCTCACGAACCTCATCATGCAGCGGGGATACACACTTGTCCCGTTGAAGATATATATCAAGGGCAGGTTCGCCAAACTACAGGTGGGATTGGTTAAGGGTAAGCAGGTTCACGACAAGCGCGACGCGATCCGCGAGAAGGATATCAAGCGCGATATGGACCGGGAAATGAAAAATTACCGTGGATGATCAGTTAATTACTTTCAGATACTCGCCCTTCATCGCGAGTATAAGAACATTCTTGTTCGATGCATAGTTGATTACCGAATCGTTATCACAGTATAAAGTACCGAACATAACCACTACATCGCGGTCGGGGAAAAATGCGTTTTTCAGGCGTTCGGCTTTTTCTATCGCGGAATCTATCGCGGAATTATTGGGCTTACTTTTCACCTCAACCGAATATACTTTATTATCACTGCCGATCAGGACCAGATCGAATTCTTCGAGATTCTTCGTACCCGGAATCCTGCGTTTCATACGCGGATAGCTTTCGTAAATTTCGACGCCGAATTTCTCCTTCAACGCATCCGGCGCGCCCGGGAGAATAATATCTTCGATAATCGTACCCAGACGATTGGCGAGTTCGCCCCATCTTTTATTGCTTTCGGTTTTAAAGTCCCGTATCTCGCCTTTAAACTCCAGCATCTCGTTCTTGAAATCGGACATCTCGTTCTTAAAGTCAGACATCTCGTTCTTAAAGTCAGACATCTCTTCCTTAAAGTCGGACATCTCCTCTTTCAGATCGCGGATTGATTCTTCTGTCTTGATATGCTCTTCCGCGAGACGTTCCATAAGTTCCTCAAGACGGTCGATTCTCTGTTCTGCCGTTCGCATATTTACCCTCATTATAATGAATAACTTAACACGCGGAATAAATTATGTCAATAAAACAATCTATACGTTCAGTTGTATCTTGTACAGTTTATCATAAATCCCCTTCTTTTCCAGCAATTCCTTATGCGTCCCGCGTTCGATAATCTTCCCGCCCTCGATTACGATAATCGTATCGGCGTTAGCGACCGACGACAGCTTGTGCGTGATAATCAGTGTGGTCTGCTTGCCGAGGATACGTTTCATCGCCTCCGCGATCAGTTTCTCCGATTCGGCGTCGAGCGAACTGGTGGCCTCGTCGAGAATCAGTATCTTCGGCTTACGGATGATCGCGCGCGCGAGCACGATCCGCTGGCGCTGGCCGCCCGATAACGTCATACCGCGTTCCCCGATAATCGTATCGTAGCCGGTGGGTATCTCCATAATAAAATCGTGAGCGTTCGCGATCTTCGCGGCCTCGATCACATCCTCATGGGTAGCGTCGGGGCGCGACAGCAGGATATTCTCGCTGATGGTGCCCGAGAACAGGATAGTCTCCTGAGTTACAATACTTAACTGCCGGCGGATAGTCAGGGGATTCACCCCGGACGTGTCCTTCCCGTCGATGAGGATTTGCCCCGATGTGGGCGAGTTGAAGACCGGGATAAGCGAGATCAGGGTGGATTTTCCCGCGCCGCTCGACCCGACTACCGCGACTGTTTCGCCGGGCCTGATCTTGAGGTCGATATTATCGAGAATAATCCGTTCCGGGTCGTACCCGAACGAAAGGTTTTTCAATTCGATAGCGCCCTCGATAATCCCCATATCCGGTTTGGCAAAATCCTCCTTCTCCTCGGAGTTGATAATCTCGAATATACGGTCGGAAGCGGGTTTCAGTTTACGCAGCACCATCGCGATATTTCCCACCTGCGAGAGCGGGAGCGAGAGTCCCAGCGCGAGCATGATAAATGTGATAATATCGCCCGATTTCGCCATACCCGACTGGATGCCCATCGCGCCGAGTATCAGTATGATGAGGATACCGATCACCCCGAGGAATTCGAGGGTAGGGGTTCCCAACAGCCGGATACGCACTTCCTTTTTAAGGGAGTTCAGATGCGCGTCGTTGGTTTTCGCAAAACGGCGGCGTATCTCGCTCTCCACTCCGAAACCCTTGATGACCTCGATTCCGAAAACAGTCTCCTGGATATGCGATGTGATATCGGAAATATTTTTCTGGACCTTCATACTGCGGTTTTGCACAAGCGCGCCCAGTCCCGCGATGGCGAGGCCAATCACCGGGACAATGGAAAAGAAATAGAGCGAGATTTGCAGGTTGGTCGTCAGGAGAATGATCACTATCGCGACTACGGTGATGGGTTGGGCGATCATCTCGACTACGATGTTCATCAGGAAGACCTCGATTACGCCGATATCGTTGAGAATACGCGAGAGTATCTCGCCGGAACGGTTCTTTTTATAGTAGGGGATAGGCAGGTCGATCAGGCGCTCGTAGATTTCCCCCCGAAGGTCATGGATGACCTTGATCGCGAGAGTGTTCGACGAAAGATACGCCAGATAGTGCGAAGCGGCCCATAGAAACCCGAAACCGATTAAAAACGCTATTGTCGTGAAATTAATATACTCGAAATTATTTCCGATCAGGGTGTTCTGGAAGAATCCCCCCACACTGAGAAGCCCCCCGACCTGTCCGGCGGAATAGGTCATCGCGAACAGGATGGAAAAGATGAGCGAGGCCTTATAACGGAAAATATAGCTCGTGAATTTACGTTTCGGTTTCATGTTTATCTCCTCCCGATATTCTAAGGGCGAACGTCTAAAAAATCAACTGCTGCGCATCCTAATCCCGATATCGAGTATTTCCTAAGTAGGGGTATATCACCCGTGATGAAGGGTAGAACCTGAATAGATGTAACACAATGACCTGCGCATCCTAATCCCTATTGCTGCGACCCCACGGAGGGGGAAGCCCCGCAGCGACATGGATGTCAAGATGCGGGGCGTGACGGCTAACCCCATTATCAGCATTGACACCTAATCAACCCTTTAGCCTGCGATGGAACACGTGCTATGTTTATATGAAGCCGAATAGCTCGATATCGGGGCTAGTGTATTAAGTACCCGTGATGAGTGAAAGAATATCGGTCACCCCGAGCGTTTGTCCCGACTTCCCAGTCGGGATGTCGAGGGGCGAATCATAAACCATCGGTTACATATCGGGGTTGATCCGCAAAATTTTACCGCTTACATCGCTCCGCAGGCTTGCGAAATATGCCGGCGGAAATACCGGTAATGGGGTTAGTGTACGCAGTACACGCAGTACACGCGGCACACGCGGCACATGCATGAGCACGGGCGATCTGCCGATAATAAGGCATAGGTACAATATCGGGGTTGATCCGCAAAATTTTACCGCTTACATCGCTTCGCAGGCTTGCGAAATATGCCGGCGGAAATACCGGTAATGGGAATAGTGTGCGCAGCACACGCAGTACATGTATGAGCACGGGCGATCTGCCGATAATAAGGCATAGGTACAATATCGGGGTTAGTGTGCGCAGCACCAGTACTTGATTTTTATCGGATTCCATATTAAATTATTGTTGTGTATAAGGAGATTTTCGGATGATGAAACTCTTAAAGCGGTTGTTCGGCGGGAAGTCCGGCCGGAAGAACCTGACCCTGATGCGTGTCGAGAAAATGGCTTACGACGGGATATCGCTCCGGTTCCTCGTGTTTATGAAGTCCGAGGACGAATCGGTCAATAAGACCGGTTTACTGGTGCTCGAGGGGATGGAGGGCGAGGAAGCGATCATGCTGCCGCTGGTGTTCCAGAATAAGGTGTTTACAGGCTTCCTGAACGGCGCCGGGATACAGGTAAAGGAGATCATCCTTCTCAATAAGGACAATACCCCCGACGCGGCGGAGTGTGTGATCAGGAAGGGATTGTTTTATAAAACGATCAGGATATCGTTACTGGAGGCGGTTATTATCGGCAACGAGTATGACCTGCCGTTTCTGGTGTCCAGGGAAATCCTTGAACCGATGATGATCGGCCTCAATCTCGAAGGCGAACCGGTATCGTCGTTTATGAATACGGTGAATATGCAGAAAATACTGGATGACGAACGTTATGAGAACGAGGTGATCATGTGAAAAAGCTATTAATCGCGTTGTGCCTGCTGATTCCCGCCGCCGTTTTTCCGGCGGATGGGATGGAGAACCATATCGTCAAATCGGAACTCGTCATCTATTTCCCGACGTTCAAATCCCTGCACGATACGGTCAAATCGCTGATGAAGCGATTCTACGGGAAGAATTATCCCCAGATGGAGAAACAATACAGCCTGAACTCGGAGTCGAGTCTGGGTGTGGATATCCTCAGCGAAAAGAGTCTCGATAGCGTCGGGGTGGATATAAACGGGCCGATCGCTTATGTGCATATCGCGAGTAATGTAGGGTATATTCTGGTAACCCTCAAGTCGGAGGCGAAGTTCAAGGCGTATGTGAAAACCATCCTGAAGGACACAGTCCCCTACGCGATAGCGGGAAAGTACGCGATACTCTCCGAGACCCCGAAGGTGATGCCGGATATGAAAACCCCGCTGCTGATCGCTGACGAGGGATTCAAGCTGTCGGCGGAACGTTTGCAGTTCAAATGGGAAAAACCGTTCGTGTGGATCGACAGCAAGTACCTCAGCGCGATATCCGGGAGTTCGATGGTATCGTCGAAGGTACAGTTGCCTTACGGGTTCACCGCTGGAACCATCGATTTCGCCGCAGATAAAATTAAGCTCAACCTCTACTCCGCGCTCCTGACCGATAAGCAGACCGACTTTATTAAAAAGATCAGTGTCGCCGACGGAAAGGGGAAATTCGACATACTCGACTACGGATGGGGCAATCCCGTATTGGTCGGAAACGTGTATATGAATTTCGCCGAGTTGTACCGTTATTACCTCGCGATCGATCAGTTGAATGTGCTCGGATTGAAGGGTGTCGCCGCGGAACTGATGAAGAAGTACTCCATCAGTATCGAGAAAGACCTGATAGCGAACTCCGACGGGCGTTTCAAGCTGGTCATCCTGAAGTACGACGATCTGAAGAAGCAATACCTGATCTACGGCTCGCTCGGGATAAAAGACCCCGCGCTGACTGCCGCGTTCATGCAGAACCTCAAGAGCGTTATCCTCAAGACGGGGCAGAAACTTTACAGTTTCGAGATTTTCACCCATCCGTTCTATCATTACCAGAGCGATAATTTTTCCATATTCTACGGGCAGATCGAGAAGGATTTCTTCTTTTCCACCGATAAAGACCTGCTGGTCGCGCTGGTGAGGAACGTGTTCGATAATAAGAACGGGTATTACAAAAACCTGCCTGATTTTTTCAGCAAAGCGTCCGTCCAGAATAAAATCGGATATTATTTTACCGTGGATGTGCAAAGCCTGTTCAGCAGCGTCAACTCCGGCGGCTTTACACTGACGAGCGATTTCCTGACAGGAATTAAAGATATCTATGTCTATGGGAATCCCGACATGGGCGAGAAGCCGTACGGATGGAACACCACTGTCGAAATAAATTTCTATAAATAAGCCCATTAAAATTGACCGCCCGCTAAATTTCAATTATCATATATAACAAAAACCTCAATACGGGAAGAAATACGTATGGAAAGGCAATTTGTCAGTTTCTATATTACCGGGATCAAGTATTGCTTGGATATCATGGATGTGGAAGAAGTCGTCCGTGAATCGAAGTTTACCAAGATGCCGGATATGCCGAATTTTATCGAAGGGATTATGAACCTTCGCGGTATAGTCGTGCCGGTGATGTCGGTCAAGAAAAAGCTCGGGCTCGATAAGGCAGACGAAATTTTAGCTGAGCATACCCGTATAGAAACCCCCGCGCCCGCCCCGGAAGAGGGGAAACCCGAAGAAAATACCGAAGGGAACGCTAAGGTAGAGGAGATCATGCGCGCGAAGAAGAAAAATGCCGCGAGAAAACTGATTATCGTCAGGATAGAAGGGGTGCTCGTCGGATTTTTGGTTGATAATCTCGACCGTGTGTTCGCGATCGACGATAAGTCGATCCAGTCCGCGGAGGGAGTATCCACTAATGTCGACCGCGCGTTTATCGAGGGTGTCGCGAAGATCGGCGAGGAAGTTTTTATCATACTTAACGTGAAAAAGATGATCGGCTTCGACGAGAAAACATTTATCAAAGAAGAAATATTGGATTAGCAAATAAGTCAGGAGGCATATAAGAAATGAAAAGAATATCTATTCTTTTATCCGTGTTGTTATTGGGGATTTGCCCCGTTTTGATGACCGCCCAGCAGACAGACGCACCCGATCAGGAAGACAGCGGTGTCGCACCCAATTCCGGTACGAATGTGGCGGCTGATTCTACAGTCAAGCCTGTAGGCGAAGAGAAAGAAGTGATCGCGACCGGCGGAGCGTTGTATAACGACGGTTCTATCGACTACGCTCCCGCGGGCGTACAGTTCGCGGTGCAGAGCCAGGATACCGGCGCCGGCGTGAAAAGTATTTACGTCTGGGTCGATAATTCCGCGATGCAGACCTATGCGGCTCCCATCGGTTTCGACGCCGAAGGCCGCCACTCGATCGCGTTCCAGGTCGAGGATAATGTCGGTAACCTTTCCGCGATGAAAACCTACTCGTTTATTCTGGATACCACCGCGCCTGAAACAAAAATAATCAGCGCGTTCAAGGGAATCCAGATGACCAACGGGGTTTATGTTCCCGCGGATAATAAGTTTATGATTATCGCGCAGGATAAGCTCTCCGGCGTAAAATCCATCGAGTACGCTATAGACGGCGGCGCGATGCAGGCTTACAACGAGAATATCCTTCTCGCCGAAAAAAGCGGCATGCATACGATTGTCTACCGCGCTACCGATAACGTCGGTAATATCGGCGCGACGATGACGAACGTGTTCTATATCGACGGTACCGCCCCTGAAGTGGCGATTGCCGGCGATCCCGCCGCGTTCATAAAGGACGGGGTGAACTACATCTCCGGGAAATCGAGCATAGTGATCACCGCGAAGGATGCGGATACGGATGTCGTCTCGATCATGTACTATATCGATAACGGCGAAGCGACTCAATACAGCTACCCGATCAAATTGGGCGGCGGCGAGCATACGGTTAAGGCGATGGCGGTCGATGCTGTCGGTAACGAAAGCGCGCTTGCTGAGTACAAGGTTTCCGTCGACGCGTCCGATCCGTCGGCGTATGTCGAAGCCGGTAAGTAATTCAACTTTCTGATAAAATGGCCGTCCGTTAGGGCGGCCGTTATTTTTTACCCACCCCCGATTTTCTTGTGAAAATTCATCGAATAATATATAATAAACGCGAATAAAACCGGAGACGGAGGAATTATGTCAGGTCATAATAAATGGGCCAATATTAAACAGAGAAAGGGCGCTCAGGATGCAAAGCGGAGTAACGTATTCTCTAAATTCGTGAAAGAAATCATTGTCGCGGCGAAAGAAAAGGGCGGCAATCCTGATACCAATAACCGTTTGAAGGTCGCCATCGATAAGGCCAAAAGCGTGAACATGCCCAAAGACACTATCGAAAAAGCGATCAAACGCGGTACGGGCGAACTCGAGGGGATTTCCTACGAGGAGATTTCCTACGAGGGTTACGGGCCCGGCGGAGTCGCCGTGATAGTCGATACGATGACCGATAATAAGAACCGCACCGCCGCTGAAATCAGAAAAATATTCTCCAAACATAACGGAAGCCTCGGCGAGGCCGGGTGTGTCGCGTGGATGTTCGATAGAAAAGGCTACATCGGCATAGACGGGACGAAGCATACCGAGGACGCCGTGATGGAAATCGCGCTGGAAATCGGGGCGGACGATGTGGTGAAAGAGGGCGATACGATCGAGGTATATACCTCCATGGACTCTTTCCACACGGTGCTGGAAGATCTGAAGGCTAAGGGGCTTACCGTGACGGAATCCGAAATTTCACGCATCCCCCAGAATACAATCAAGCTCGAGAAGGATAAAGCCTTTACACTCCTGAAGCTGATGGACGAGCTCGAGAACCATGACGACGTGCAGGATTTCGCGCAGAACGCGGACATCGACGATTCGATCATGGAAGAGTTTATGAATTCATAATTGAAATTACCTAAAAAATAAAGGGGCTGACATTGTGTCAGCCCCTTTTTATTTATCCTATCGGACTAGAAAGTCAATGTCAGCGGGTGCAGAACGACTGAAATAGCCCCGGTATTGATACTGTATTCCACGGCGGCATTGATAATCAGTAACTGGAATCCCGCGATAGCGCGGATTTCAGTGAAGTAGTACGGAATAGTGGAAACACCCTCCACGCGGAAAAACTCCGAATCGGTTACAACGACCATCTCACCCTTCGTGTACATGGTGGTGGTTACGGAGCCGATATTGAAGTTTATTCCCACGCCCGCGTAAAGCGAGAATACAGGAATATTCAGCGCGGCGATCAGTTTACCTCCGATAGAGGTTCCCATCCACCCGAAGTTAATCCCGGTCGTGTATTTACTGGTGATAGTCTGGTTAAATCCGGAACCGCCCGGGATAGGTACGTCAAGCTGCTCCGTAAAATATTGCGAAAACTCGAACCCGCCGTTATCGAAATCGACCGAAACGTTCAGGCCGATCTGAAATATACCGGCGTCTACCAGCTTCGCGCGCGCTTCCGCCCCGAAATGGAAACCGCCGGTTTTCGCTATGATATTATTGGTATTATTCGGATTGTCCGCCGTGTAACCCAGCAACGGTCCGACATCCGGGAGAAAGCCGAGACGGATACCCACGTCGAACTGGGGTAGAATGGGGAGTTTGATCATCCCTAATTTTAAGTAAATCATATCGTAGGGCATCGGGATAAGCGAAAATACCGAAACCAAGCCCGAATAAATGTTTGCATTCGAGTTCTGGCTGGCGGAACTGGGCAGATAATCGGATTGTAAGCCGCTCAGGAGATAACCTGATAATGCGGGGGATGCGACAACCCCGATTCCCACGCCGATCTTCATGCCAAGAAAGTCGCGCGTATCGGCGGTATAATCCCCGCCTGCCGAGTTATAGATCGTCATGGTCGGCGCCATCGGAATAGAGATCGCTTTTGCAATATCCACATAAGTACCTTGCATATAATCCACCAAACTATCCGCGTTGGTATCCGCGAAAACGGAAGCCCCGATTGCAAAAATTATTCCCAATACAACCGCAAACCTCTTCATAAACCCTCCTCGAAATTTGGAAAACTTCTTACAAGAATGTAGCATTATTATACGGAAATATCAAATAATTCAGTATAAAAATCCTCAAACCGGTAAAAAAACGACTATATTCGTAGGATATTCCGGGTCCGGTCGAATATATCCCGGAAAGACCTGTAGGATGTGAAAATTTTCCCGTTCGCCGCCAACTGTTCGGCGAGCTCGAAATTCTCCCTCGCGAAAACCGCGTCGGCGAGCTCGGCGGCGGGATAATCGGGCGCGCTGTCCCCCGCGAAGAACGTGAAGTCCGCGCTTCTATTGATGATCTGCACCACCTTCCCTTTATCCAATCCGCTTACCGGCGAATAGTACTCGTCGTTGGCATTCGGAAGCATGTAGATATTCCCCTCGTAGTAATACCCCGGGTTCGCGATCAGGGTGACCAGATCCAAGAGGCCGTACCGTTCGAGGAGAATCTCGATATAATACGCGCATCCCGCGCTGACGATATAAAACGGCCCGACCTCGCGGGAGTACCAGCGGATAAAATCGGGGGCGTAGGGGTCGATCGGTATCGACAGGATATCCTCGAGGATGGAATAACGGTCGGCGTTGATATTGTTAAAAATATGCCCCAGGAAGTCGAGCACGCCGATCTCGCGGTTCTTGAAGCTGCGGTAATACTCCGCCCCTTCGACCGGAAGATATTTCTCGATCACGATGCCGTAGAAATCCTTGAGGGTGATCGTATTGTCGAAATCGGAAACGAACGCGTGAGTCATACCCTTTCCTTTCTTTATAGGTATGATAATAACATGAAACGGTGAGATTGTAAAAGATTGGAAAAAGTAAAGATTGCGGAAAAGGCCGGATTAATATATAATAAGGTGGAAGGGCGGTAAAACAAGAAAATGATTCTATCATTGAAAGGAGCGCGGATTGAGCGAGAGCTTTAAGGAAAAGGAGATCCATCTCTATCAGGCGAAGGGGCTTTGGGTGCTGAGTATGGTGATTGTATCCATACTGCTTCTCGGGTCGCTTTACGCGACGTGGTTCTTCTATGCCAACCTGCGGCCCATGCCCGTAGTGTTAGTGATATTCATGCTGTTGCTGGATTTGGGCTTTATCGCGTCGCTGCTCTACGGCGTAAAAAATATTCTCGATAAGTCCCCGCTGTTGATCATCAACAGCGAGGGTATTTCCGGGCGGTATCTCCTCCCGTCGTCCGAACTCCTCCGTTGGGAAGAGATCGATAAGATATTTATCTACCCGTTCCGTTTCCAGCGGATCATCGGGATAGAGGTGAAAGACCCCGAATCGGTGCTGATGCGGCTGCCGGAGGGCAAGCGGCGGATGGCGAAATGGTCGAGAAATATGGGGTATCCGACATTCAATATATCCACTGGGCTTTTCAACTTTAAGCCCGACGAGTTTATCGAGATACTGGAAAAATTCCGAACCGAAAAGCTGGGACAGAATAAATGAGCTCCGAATGTATATTCTGTAAAATCGCCGCCGGAGAGGAGCATGCCTGCCGGATTTTCGAGGACGATATTTCCATCGCGTTTCTCGATATGCGTCCCGTTTTCTACGGGCATACCCTGCTCATCCCAAAAAAACATTTTACGACGATTATGGAATTTCCCGACGATATGATCTACGGCTTTTTCTGCAATCTCAAGCTCATTTCCCGCGCGGTCGAGGACGCGATGGGCTCACAGGGGATTTTCAACGCGATCAACAACAGGATCAGCCAGAGCGTACCGCACCTGCATATCCACATCCTCCCGCGGAGTAAGGGGGACGGGATGCGGCATTTCCTGTGGCCGAGGAAACAGTACGAAAATATGGACGAGGCGATGAAGACCGCCGATCATATCCGCCGGACGATCGGACGGCTGAAAAACGCGCCTACTGAGTAGGAACCGGCTGAAGCCCGCTTAACAGACGGGTGAGAAGCTGATGGAACTCGACGGGGCCGGCGAACGATCCCGTGAGCGTTATCGCAAGAATACCTTCTTTTATTCCTAAAATCCCGCAGTATCCCAAACTGTTTTTACCGGTTTTATCCTGATATGTCCCTGTCATCGCGAACCCGTACATCCCCCCTGTTTCCTCTTCGTAATAATCGTCCGGCGCGAACTCGAACGAGAACGTCTGCCGGAAATACCATTCCAGCAGCTTATACGGCGCGGAATTATTCGTACCGAACCCGTTGGAAGAAAGGGTTTCGAGGGTCAGGAGCATGTTATTCTTCAGCGATTCGCAATACAGGACGCCCCCCTCCGGGTTGGCCTTCCAGCCCTGCGGCAGGTCGATAGAAACGCCCCCCGCCTCGTAGTAAACCGTCCTGAGATGGGCGATAGCGGGTAGAAAAAGCAGCAGGAGCGCGGCTGTGATAGAACGGGTCAGATAATATTTTTGCGCGGTCATTCGGTAAGTTTAATGGTATTGATGATCGACGGGAGTTGGCTCTCGAACTGCCGGTACTCCTCGACAGGGCCGATAAACATCAGCGAAAGATATCCCCGCGCCGTTCGGAGCACCATCGCGCGCCCGGCGAGATACACGGTCGGGGTTCCCTTGGTCTGCCCGGTAAACTCGATCTGGTAGAAGTCGATACCGTTGACGGTTAACGGCTCTTTCGCGGCGATGGTCGCGGACATCAGGGAATTCGTGACGGAGTATACCGTCTGTTTGATCGCGAGATCGCGGTTGATCATCTCGAGCGAGGTTTCGGCGATAGGGGAGATGTACAACGTAATCTCCGTACCGGAAAGCGTGGCCACGATGTCGCGGGAGCCCTGCTTTTCGATCTTCCAGTCGTCCGACGGGAATGTGATACTGATCCCGGCGTCCTTCAGGTTGACCGCCTGAGGAGCGGCGCAGCGGGTGAGCAATAAAAGTCCGGTAATCGATAGAACGATTGTCAGAAAACGCATGGTAACCCCCATAATATTAGGATGCCCCCATTAAAGTTCGGTAGCTTATTTTATTTCCTTTAGATTTTTATTATAGCACCAGTATGGGGCATAAAAATAGGGAACGGCATAACCGTTCCCTATAAAATGTGCTCGTAAAAGCGAATTATTTAATCTTTTTCAGGCTATCGACGATATCGGCCATAATGGTTTCATATTCGTCATAACCGTCTTCCAGAACGTCGATGGTCACGATGGAGTACTTGTCGCCGGCCATAATGACGAATGTGGTGCATATCGCCGTGCCGTAGCTCTCGTCATCATAGGAATAATCGACATAGTAAATATCCATTCCGCCGACTGTATCGAACCCGGCTTCGCCGGCTTCATAGTCGTCGCCGATATCATCGGTGATGTAGTCGAGTATCAGCTGCTTTCCGGCATCCTCATCCTCGGCATCGGCTGCATCGGGGAACTCTTCGATGAAGAACAGCGCCACATCGCCGGGGGAATAAGCGGAGAGCTTAGCGGTAGTATTTTCGACTTCCCAATCGGACGGAATATCAACCTGTAAATTACCCGATTTGAACTTATACGACTTCGCGAACGCGCCGACTGCCGTGAAAACCAGCAAAGCCATCACACCCAAAAGAACTCTTTTCATATAGGTCTCCTTAAGTTAAATTACCTAACAATAATCTATCACTCATCCGCAAATACTTCAACTTTTTTGAAAATATTTATTGAGCCCACGGATGCAGAATTCCATCGTACGGGACACGGATGACTTCGATCGATTCGTTGACCTTGTCCATGATCTCCTTATACTTTTTCATATCAGGTTGAAGGATATCCTCGACATAGATACTGATCCCGTTATCGGTATCGATCGCTATCGCGCGGCAAACTGCCGTCAGGGTAGTATCAACCTTGTAATCAAAGTTAATGATCATCGCGTCTTTCCCGTTGAATTTGACCGCTTTCGCATCCTTCACCGTGAAGGAATAGAACCCGGCTCCGGTCAGGAAATCGGATAATGCTTTTTTACTATCGAGCGATTTGATATTCAGGTAATCGTCCTGATAGGTATATATCTTCAGTATGACCGCGCCGTCGCCGGAAGCGGAATAGAACTGGTAATCGTTCTGCGTCGAACCGTATGGCTGGTTCTCGGTGGAGAAGTTATCGGGCACCCATATTTTGAGTCTCGAGGTATTGACCATATAGAACTTGCCCTTCACTTTGCTGACGTCGGTTCCGCCATCGGTAACAGGAGCTGACTTCTCGTCATAGTACTGTACGCTTGCGAGAATTCCCTCGATAGCGTCCTTGTACGGGTCGGCTTCTTTACGGATTCCGTCGAAAATGACCATACTGATACCCTTACCGGTGTCGATCGCATGCACTGTGACATCGATCTCGCCGAACGAGGCGTCGGAGTAGGTCATAAAGAACTTCATCGCGTCCATTCCGCCGATTTTTTCCTTACCTTTATCCTGAAGCTGATAATCCATGCTGGCGTAATAATGGTCCTTCAGCGACTTATCCACTTCCTTGAGGAGATCCGCGCTTTTCTTATAGTCCTTGAGCGACTTATCGTTCAGGGGAAGTACGTATAAGATGATCGAGGAATTCGGGGAGAAGGACGACAGATCGGACTCATAGGAAGACGTAGCCCAATCGGACGGAATAGTCATCTTCAGGTGCGACTTCGAATGCTGGTATTCGCCCGGAGTGGTGTTGACCGTAACGTCGCCGCCTTCGGTATATTCCGAGTCGTTGAATTTAACGCTCGCGAGAATATCGGCGTTGATCTGATCGTACTCGCTTCCGCCTTCATCGAGGACATCGAAGATGATGGTAGAAATACCTTTTCCGGTATCGATAGCGTAGTACTGGCAGTGGATATCGCCGTAGGACTCGTCGGAGTAGCTGAACGGCAGCGATATCGCGTCCATTCCGCCGACCGACGTTAATTCCATATCGCCGAATGTCAGCTCATAGCTGTATGCGTCTTTCGCGAAACTCTTGAATTCGTCGAGAAAATCCTCTTCGGACGCATAATCGTCGAACGACTTCTTATTCATCGGTTCGACATAAAGCAGTACCGTATCGTTGGGAGAGTATCCCGAAAGTTTATTCGGGGGGTTGTCTACTTCCCAGCTTGCGGGAATCTGTAGTTCGATGCAGGAATTGCCCGCGATATAGGTCTTATTGCCCGTTTCATCGCCGGTAAGATTCTCGCCGCCGTCCAAGGGACCGGAGTCGTTGAATTTGACGCTTGCGAGAATAGCGGCGTTGATCTGTTCATAATCGCTGCCGCCCTCATCGAGCACATCGAAAATAACAGTCGATATGCCTTTCCCGGTATCGATACCGTAGTATTCGCAGGAAATATCGCCGTAGGAATCGTCATGGTAGGTAAACGGCACCGACACGGCGGGCATTCCGCCGACAGTCGTTTCCTTGAGCTTACCGAATGTCAATTCATAGCTATACTCGCCCTTCGCGAACTTTTCCATATCCTTCTTCAGCTCATCCTTCGACTGATAATCGTTGAACGCTTTATCGTTCATTCTTTCGACATAAAGGAGTACCGTATCGTTGGGGGAATAACCGGAAAGTTTCCCGGAATAATTATCCACCGGCCAATCGGTAGGTATATTCAGTTCGAGGTAAGTACCCTTCACGATATGATTCTGGGTGTCCGTCAGGGCGACAGTTTGACCGCCGTCGCCTGCATTGGCGAGACTGGCGAGCATCTTTTCCGCGACCGGTAAGTACTCGTCGAGCCCTTCCTCGAGAATATCGTAGGTAAATACGGCGATACCCTTACCGGTTTCCAGCGCGATAGTCATTGAAACCGCTTTCCCGTAACTACCGTCGATATAGTCATATTCGATCTTGTACGCCTTCATCCCGTTAATTTCGGTCTCGCCCTTAGTTTTAACATCGAAATCGTCGCCGATATCGTCCGCGATATAGTCATGCACCGTATCGTAGGCTTTCTTGCTGAAATCGCTCCACGATTTATCGGAAAGTTTTTCGACTATAATCAGAGCCACATCGCCGTCGGAATAGGAATCGAGACGGTTGACGTCGTTCAGGGTATCCCATGCCGTGGGGATCCACACCTTCAGGCCCGATTTCTCATGGGTGACCATTTTCCCCTCGAGATCGGGGGTCACCGATTCCGCGGAATATTTAACGCTTGCGAGAATTTTATCGATAAGCGCCTTGTAATCTTCCTTTCCGTCCGTAAGCATATCGACAGTCAGCATGGCCATGCCTTTCTCAGTCTCGACCACGATCAGCATGACTTCGGCTTTCCCGTACTCGCCGTCCACATAGGAGAATGTCCAATAATTCGCCTTAAACTCTCCCACAGTAATCGCGCTGTAGTTCCCGAGTTCGAGATCGTCTCCGCCATATTCCGTATCGATATAATCTTTCAGCGAGGTTTTAAGGTCTTTCCCCTCGCTGAGTTCGAACGGATCGACATAAAACAGAACGATATCCCCGGGAGAGTAAGCGCTTAGGGTGTTTTTCTGCGCGGTCACCTGCCAGTCGCCGGGGAAAGAAATCTCGATATGCGCCCCGGAAACCGTATATTTGGTCATCGATTCCGCGCTGTCTGTTTGTGCCATCGGGATACATGAAAATCCGCGCATATCGTATGCGAATTCTTTCGAGACCGTACGTACCCTTTCGGCAAAACCGCCGTTCAAAGCGCATAAGACTGTTACTAATGCTGTTAAAAATATCTTCATCACAACCTCCCGGGTTATGAAATAATATGCTTCAACTGAAAAAATTACTTAACCGCTACGGTCGCCTTGATATCGCTGAGAGCTTTCTGATAATCTTTGAGCCCGTCTTCGAGTACGTCGAAGGTCAGCATGGTGATACCCTTACCGGTTTCGACCGCGTAGGTATAACATACGGCCTTACCGTAGTCGGCGTCTTCATAGGAATAATTGAAATAATAGGCGTTGATACCGTTTATCTTCTCTTCGCCTTTTTTGCTTACCTTATAATCGGGACCCAAATCATTCTTCAGGTACTCATTCATCTTGCTCTCCGCTTTAGCCATAAAGTCTTTCCATGATTCGGAGGAGAGTTCCTGTACCTGGAGAAGAACTATGTCGCCGGGGCTGTAAACACGAAGCATGTTCTCTTCTTCGCTGACTTCCCAATCGGAGGGAACGCTAAACAAGATACCCGCATAGGACAGATCTCCGCTTTTAACGGCGGCGGCATTCCCGGTCTTCCCGTCGACGGGAGCCGTGCCTTTACCGTCGGCCTTGTCCTTCCCGCCGCACCCCAAAGTAACCAACCCAACTAATACTAATGCCGCAATAACGTGTCTTTTCATAAAAAACTCCTTAAAATATTCTTCGCATATTATAGAGGAAATTTAAAAAATTTCAAGATAATTCACAGAGATATTTACGGGGTTTTAGGAGGGAAGTAACATGGATATGCAGAAATTAACCGAATTATTGAACGATTTGCCGGAATGGATCGACCTGCCGAAGACTGAAAAATACATCGACCTCTTCATCAAGGACACATCGCCTATGGATGTTTTTATATCGCGGGACGATATGAAAAAAGTACTTCTAAAGGATAAAGTGCTGGCTACCCACTTTGTGACAAATTATGTGATGAAGGATAATGACCTCAGGGAGTTGGGACATTCGTGATAGTAATCTGCACACCCTTGCCGGCCATAGCCCCCTTTATCATCGCGATATTGCTTCCGATAGACGGGAGCAGCTCCTTCTTGGGGGCGATATGCCACGCGAGTTCGTAGCACTCCTTCGCGGGGACGAGACGGTTGTCCAGATAGCAGGCATACCCCTCGGCGAGCAACCCGTTATACAGCAGGATTTGGTAGTTCAGGCGGAGGAAGCCGGCCGCGTCCTTTTTCAATTGGGTGAAAATCTCCATCGGGCCGAACATCGCCTCGTATTCGAACGCCTCCCGCAGGCAGAGGATATCCTTCTTAACAGCGGGGATTTCTGTGTCCGTCAGGGTTTTGTTGATTCTCGCGACAGCGGAAATATACTCGTACTGCGTGATTTTAGCCTTGTTCTTCGCGTATAAGTCGTTCAGTCGCTGGAATATTTCAGGCTGGATATTTGCCGATAACGACATATATCCGGTGATACGCACGATCGCGCCGAGGAATAACCCGTTCTTCTCGAACTCGACGCTTTTCTGGAGAATTTTATCCGCTATCGCTTCTGTCTTTCCCTTTTTCAGCTCCGCGACGGACTGCGAGAAGAAGGAATAATCCTTATCGATATAATAAACCATGAAGCAGGTGAGGGCGTAGTTTTCATAGTCGAAGTTGCTGAAGTAGACCGAGGAGATATTCCGCAGGTATTTCGACGTATCCCTCAGGAATTCGAGGGTTTTCAGGTAATGCTGCGGGAGGTGGCTGCTTTTTTCAAAGGAATAGAATTTTAATATATCGCCGTAGTATGACTGCGGGAGATTGGTGATTCCGAGGTCGTCCGTATAATAACTCCATGTTACCGCGTCGAGCGAACTCTGCGCGTACTCCTTCCACCCCGGCGCGTCGGAAAATTCCTGCGCGGATAACGCGATCATACCGCTAAGGAGGAGTACGATGATCGCGGGGAGTTTCTTTCCGCCGCCGCCCTTCGGCTTCTTCGCGCCTTTATCAGCGTTCGGCTTGATCGGTGGATTTTTCACCGCCTTGGGCTTCGGCTGAGCCTTTTTTACCGGTTTCGGCGCCGGTTTTACGGGAATAGATGTCTTAGGGGCGTGCCTGACCGTCGACGGTTTCTTTTCCGCCTCGGCGGGTTTCCTCGGAGCCGGTTTCTTTTTCGCTGGCGCGGACTTTTTCGGCGCGGGTTTCGTCCCGGCGTCCGTTTCCATAACATCGTAATCGTTCTCCAAATTCCACCGCGCCATCCTCCGCGCAAGCTCGCGGCGGCGTTTTTCACGGAGGTACAACCCTATCAGCACGACGAGTATGATTAATAATAGAATAAGGAGCCACCACCACGGGAAACCCGTCCCGCCGTCTGCGCCCGTACCGGATGTGCCCGCCGTCTGCGCGTTCGTGTTCGTCCCGATACCCTGCATTATATTCGTGATCAGGTTGCTGTATTTCGACAGGATACTGACTGTGTTGGTGTTCGTCGGTTCGGGCTGGCCGGGTATGATGATATGGATATTGGTATACAGCGGCAGGAGCGGTAGTTCGCCGATCGGCTCGAGCATGAGAAATTTATTCTGGATGGACGGTTCTTTGGTGACCACGAGGCGGATGATGGGCTGGGAACGCACGTCCTCCGCCGTTCTGGGATAGACGATGACGAGGAACGAGTCGGCGGGCTGGTTTTTCGATACGGTCACGCTCGTGCCGCTCACGGTGAACGATTTGAATATGTTTCCCTGCGTGAAGTATTTTTCCAGCCGCGCGATAGGTATTTTATTCTCGTTGAGGTAGTGGATCATATTGAGGAGCGGGAGGTTCTCGCTTTTTACGAGCACGACGAGCGCGTTGGTCAGGAGGCCGCTCTCCCATGAGACCGTCATACTCCCGGCGGTCTCGTTCACCGCGCTGGGTACGAACCCGTTCTCCAGCTCGAATACGGTACGGATGCACTCGGTGAGGTAGAATTGCAGTTTATCGCTGAATCCCACCCTGAGCGCGTTGGAGAACGTCTCGATAGTTTTCAGGTAGAGCTTTTTATTATAGAGTTCCTTGCCCTGGAGGTAGACCATCTGGAACTCGGTGTACTTATCGTACATTTTTTCCAGGAGTTCGGGCGCGCGCAGGTCGAGAGGGTAGTTGTCCATATACTCTTTCAGTATCTCGACCGCTTTGACGTAATGTTTTTTATTATACCATTCGAGAGCCTGATCGTATCCGGCGGGATCGGCTTGGCTGTAGGAGAGTCCCGCGATGAAGATCAGCAGGGGTAGTACGTAACGGATTTTCATTGGGACGCCCCTTTATCGCTCTCGACCATCTGGTTGAGTTTCATCAGTTTTTCCAGATCGTCGAGCTTTTTCTTTACCAGTTTATTTTCGGGATCAATGGCGAGCGCCTTGAGCCATTTCTCCTTCGCAAGCTCGTAGTCGCCGTGGAGATAATGATAAATGCCCTGCTGGTAATACTGCGATACCTGGTCGACGAATACGGGAAAATCGACGTACAGCGAGAAGTTATGATTATTCCCCAGCGCGCCGAGGTACGAGAATGCGTAATCCAGCCGGAGGTCGTTGAAGTACTCGGGATAGCGCAGGCCGAGGCCGAACGCGAGGTTGCCGGTATCCCGTCCGAGGTTGAACCCGGTACGCAGGATCAGGACATTGAACAGGGTATACTCGATACCCATTTTATACAGGAACGGCCGCCCGTATTCGAGCGCGACGTCGAGCGACAGGTATAAATCCTTAGCGAGCCCCGCCGAGATACCGAGCGTGCCCTTGAGGGGCGCGGTCGTATCGCCGGTGAACCCGATATTTTGGAGGGCGAACCCCGCGTTGATGGGCATCCTGAACAGGTCGCTGTCGTACTTGAAGCCCAGACGCTGGAGGGTGAACGTGTAATTGATGCCGAGGTCGAGGGTGAGTCCCCATGTCCCGAAGTCGGCAAGCCCTCTGCCGATCACTCCCGCGCCGATACCCACCGAGAACCCGGTCAGGAAGTCGAACAATAACCCGCCGTCCATCGAGACCGCGGCCTTCCAGCAGATGTCGTGGGGCTGGTACTCCGACAGCAGCATCCCGTAGGAGTCGTAATGGCTGAATCCGCCGTAGTCCACATAGTACAGGCTCGTACCGACCACGAAGTCGTATATTTTCAACGCGCCGGAGAGGTAGCACGCGTAGGCGTTATCGATCCATGACTGGTACATGAACGACAGCGCGAAGTTTTCGATCGTGTTCATCGCGGCGGGATTGTACTCGATCGCGGTGCTGTCGCCGATGATCGACGTATAGCTGTCGCCGAGGCCGATCGCGCGGGCGCTCTTCGGAATCTTGAGGAAGTCCGATTCCGAGGTCAGCGGATATATTATGGAAATAAAGACAAACATCAGGCAGATGATCCATCCGGCAGCGCGCGAACCGATATTCCGGCTCAAACCGTTCTCCTATTTCACCATTATTTTCCGTACTTCTTTCAAATTCTCGACATCGACGACTATGAAGTAGATGCCGGTCTGCGCCGGTATCCCCTGATCGTCCGTGCCGTCCCACCCGTACACCGTATTACCGATCTCGCCCTCGTAGACGTGCCGGACGATATCGCCCGCTATCGAATACACGGTGATCTTGCCCGGTTTGCCGAGCGTCTTTTCGGGGAGCTTGATATATGCCGAACCCGGCGGGATAATATTATTCATCACAATCGTCTCGTAACCCTGTCCGTAAATACCCTTGAGCAGGTAGGTATAATTTGTAATATAGTTCAGCCCGTCGATCTCGAGGAAGAACGCCGTATAGTTGCCGGACTTGACCGCGTCCTCGGGGATTTTCGCCTTATAGAGGTTGGGCGACACCTCGATCATCGGTACGCCCGCGTCGGCGGGATTCCCCCCCGCGCCGTCCGGCAGACTGTCGACCGCGTACCAGAGATTCACAGTGGCCGCGCGTACCGGCGTATTCCGCAGTACGGCGTAGATAAAGTTGTCTATCTTGCGGAGGTACTGCGTCGCGTTAAAAATATGGATCGTGTCGATCGCGTCGCTCGCGTAGAGGTCGACGATCTGATTCGGCGGGATAACCCGCACGGTGAACGACGTCCCTGCGTGGGTTTCGCCGCCGTAGGATACCCCGTTATATCCGGTGTATGTCCCCGCGATATGATTCGAATTGCTGAGAGTCGTCCCGCCGATAGTAAAGTACCCCATCGTGTTGGTCGGCGCGTCGGCGGGGATATCCACTACCAGCACCGCGTGGAATATCGCGCCCACCCCGAACAGCGCGAACGGGATGGCGTAATTCGTCCCGACGTCGGCGGATGCCACCTCGAAGTGGTAATTCCACGGCGAGCCGGTATACCCGGGGGAGTTCGAGAACGACGAGACGAACAAAGCCGCGTCGTTATCCGCGTCGTTGCCGAGGTTGGTCATATAGAGGTCGATACGCGCCGAGTAGTTCGGGTAGCCGTTATACGCGGCGAGCGAATAAATCCCGTCTATCCCGTAGATACTCCCCATCGTCAGCGAGGTGTCCATGATATAATTCGTGAAGGACGTGCCCCAGTAAAAAAAGTGGAGCTGCGAGTAATTGGTGAGCACCGTACCGGAAAGGGTTCCGGCGGCTCCGAAGGACAGCGTGCAGGTGCAGAAAACAAGCAGAAAGGTTGCCGCGAGCCTATTCATAAGCCTCCATCTCCATTAATTCCACATAGTTCTTATAATCCTGCAGGGCGTGGATAGACGTATTCTTATCGATCCATACCCCGATAAATACCGCGTCGAACGATACCGGGAACTCGTCCGTCATAATCGGGGAGTTATCCGGCGCGGCGGAACTCTTATAGCCCGTATCCTTCCGCTCGAAATATTCCCACTTCACCCCGTCCATGCTGTACATGATATAGTAGGACAGCGGATAGTAATTCGCGTTCCATATCACTTTTATGCTCTTGAGGCGGTGTGTCCCGAGGAGATTGATGATGACGTACTGGTTCTCCATCCCCACCTCGGTGCTGACCGCCATCCCCTTGTACCATTCCACCAAGCCGTCGTTGACCCTCGTGATAGCCGGAGTAACATCATAGACGAATTTGCTTTCGGGGAGACGGTTGAATGTGCCGGAGACCGGTTTATTGAGCGCGGCGTTAAAAAGCGGGGTAGTGAACGATTTCGAGAACGCCGTGTCCTTGACCTTGAACTCCGCGGTAAATTCCGTCCCGGAGGGCAGCCCTGAGAACACGGCCTCGCCCTGCTTCTTCAGCTCGATCCGCTGGTAGAACGCGATGACATGATTGGTCGTCAGACAGCATTCGACAAACACGTCCTGCGCGGACGCGAGGCTGAATGTGACCTTTTTCGGCTCGACCGATATAATTTTCACATCGACCGGGAGCTTCAGGGTCAGCTTACCCTGCTCGATTATTTTCTTATTCCCGTCTTTGACGATATAGCCGCACTCGCCTTCGGGGAGCGACAGCGGGACGGTATGCTCCTGCATATCGTCTATCAGCAGGGCGGAATTGGTCGCAGACTTATTATAAATAATAAAGACGACGGGTTTAGGCAGAGTCTTCATATTCTCAAGCCGCAGTACCGCGGACCACCCGTCCTGGTATTTTAATAGGACATCGCTCCAGCAAAACACCGGAAGAAATAAAAAAACCATTCCGAATATTTTCATCATACAACCTCATTTAATAGTCTGGAACCGCCCGCCGGCGGGATTGATTACGAACAATGAATGTCGCTGCGAGGACGCGCTTCAATGTTTTATTGAAGCGTGCCGGAAGCAGTCTATCTAATTCATTAGCAATATCAGAATAGATTGCTTCGGTAATCCTGACGGATTAACTCGCAATGACAAAAACAGTTCTACATCTTACCCTCAGGGGCGGCTCCATCTATTGTTTCAAGCCTTAATACCGTAATCCGTCAAATCCGCTACTTCACGTAGTTCACGTAGTAGAACGCGCCCTTCCCGGCCGCGACAACCGTACTGCCGTTGAGCGGTGTCGTTGTGAACGGCGCGAAGATGACGCTTGCTCCGTTAGTGGACGCACCCGGGTCTCCCGCAGCGTTAGTGGCAAACGCGGCCGCCGCCCATGGATATACTCCGCCCCATGCGTTGGACTTCAGACTGTCGGTCTTCAGGGTCACGAAGTTCGTGTTGAATACGTCGACAATCTTGACGCTTGTCGCGGGAACCGTTCCGCCGTTGGAATAGTTCAGGCGCCAAATCAGTATACCGCCGGGGAACGGACGGGTGACATCCCCGCTGAACGGGCCCGCGTTGGAGATGATCAGGTATTTTGACATCACCATGAGCGCGGCCTGTACGGTGACTCTCCAGTTCGTGTTGCCCGCGCCGGTGGTGTTCGTCAGGATAACTTTACCGTATCCCGCCGCCCACTTAGCCATATTCCCGCCGTAGACAGTGGTGTTATAGCCGGTATAATTGGTGGCTATCGAGGTGACATTCGGCCCGGTCGCCACGCATTTGAACTGCGCGTAGGACGAGTCGACTTCGTTACCGGGGACATAGACATGGAACCAGATGGTCGTGACCGCCGCTCCGGGCGAGATGGAAACGGTGAGAGGCAAACCGTGAGCGCCGCCCGAGGTGTTGGTGAAATCATACACCCATGTGCCCCATTGCGCGGCGGAATGGAATTCCGTAGCGTTAAACTGGTAGTTCACCGCGAGGTTTCCGACGTTTTCAAACGAGGTATGATTGTACGCGTGGGTTCCCGGAGCGATGTTGGTGCTGTTGTTACCCGACCAAACGCCTCCGTAGTTCGTACCGACAAACGCCATGCCCGTCGCGACATTTGTCGACATTCCTCCGCCCCAAGTCATAGTGGCGGTGTTGGTGATAGGCGTGCCGGCGGGAGTGGGCGCGGCCTCAGCCGTGCGTCCGCCGAACGGGGAAACCACCATCACTGCCGCGATCGCCGCCGTAAACAGGAACAGCGATACCAGGCTTTTTCTGATCTTCATACTATCCTCCTAAAAACAGTTTATTTTGCTATTACCGCAATTTCACATAGAAACAGGTTCTTCCACGGCTGCCATTTTTTCTCACGGGTTCCCCTCGGCGCCTTCACCGCGATATATATCCTGATGAACCGCGCGGACGTGTTCAGCGGGACGGAGTGCAGGACGACATAGTCCCCCATCGGGGAACGCATATCCGTGCCCTGAGACGCGTCGAGATGCTCCTTGAGCGTCGTCCACGATTTCCCGTCGATACTCACGTCGATACGGTAGTCCTTGCTGAACGACAGCGCCCACCAGTAAATATCCAGCCGCTTGACCGCGGATACGCTCCCGAGGTCGACGACCGCGTACTGGTCGGAATTGTCCGCGTTGAACGAGATCGCCATACCGCCGAAGTAGTTCAGACTCCCGTCGGTGAGCTTGTCGATCGATGTTTCCCCGTAGCCGAGCTCCTTGATAGTCGGGTCGACATGGTTGAACGTGCCCCATACCTTTTTACCGAACGCGATATTGTTCGGCGGGGTGGAGAATGTCAACTGCGGCGTCTGGATAACATTACCCTGCGCGTCCTTCAGGGTGAGCCGGTAAAAATACCCCGTCTCCTGCTGTAATCCGCTGATATCGATATCCCGCGATAAGGCGAGACCTTTATCTTCCTTGATCTTTTTCATCGCGGCGGGGGACTGCCCCATGAAGAGTTCGTATGAAGTGGGGATATTCGACTCGTAGAACAGTTTCGCGCTGAACGGGGTAATATTTTTCGCGGCCAGCTGCCAGAACTCCGGCAGGGGGATACCCGTCGTCTTGAAGGCGAACTGTTTACTTTCGAGACGGGTTCCGTCGGGGGATTCGCTCAGGATTACGAAGATGTAGTCCGAGCCCCTGAGGAGCCCGCTGAGGGTGACCGAGTGATTGGTGATATAGTTCACCTCGATCAGGGTCTCCTTCGTCCCGTTATATTTTTTCTGGTAATGGAACTGGTCCTGCGACTTGATTTTCGTCTTCCATGTGACGACCGCCGAACTGTCCGAAATCCCGGAGATTTTCACATCGAATATTTCGTTCTTCCCCGACGCCTTCTCGAAGCACTCGATCTCCCCGATGGAGTATTCCGACGCGGATTCGAGGATTATCCGCACAAATAGCGCGGAGATATTTTCGGCCTTGACGTCTATCATATCCGTCTTGATATTCTTATACTCCGCCGCGGTATTCCATGAGATAAAATCGTCGGATATCTGGAGCTTAAAGCTCTTAAACTCCGTCACCTTCGAGAAATATATTTTTATCGACCCGATATCCTTCAACGCGCCCATCTGGAGCGAGAAAATATTCTCGCCGGGCTTGAATTTCGTGAAAGTTTTCTTATCGCCGTCGATCAGATTTTTCGCGTCCGGCTGGTTTAGCATCACCGACGGGATTTTTATCGAGCCGTAAGCGTGTACGGCGATCAGCGCGGAAAGTGTCAGCAGTATTCCTGTCATGGGCAGTTTCATTTATTCCATCCTTAGTTTATTGTTACTCCGATATACAGCGTCCGGTTGTCTTCGTTCGGGTAAACCAAATCCTTCTTCCACCGCACCCAAACCGCGTTCGTGGGATTCGCGCTATAATTCGTGGAATTGTAGCTCTGGTCGGGGTTTGTCAACTGCGAGAACTGAACCGTCCATCCCGCCGCGGTTCCGGCGTAATTGGTGTAGTACACGGTATTCGCGGGGATTTTATCGTAGAGCGTCACCCCATACGCCCGCCCGTTCGATAAGCTGGAGTATTCGAGCTGGTAGAGGACCAGCGAACCGGGCAGGGCGAGATTGGTGCTCATCACCTGCAAGCTATGCACCGTCTTCGAGAGCGTCAGATACGGCACGCCGCATATCTGGTACGACGTGTTCGATACCGCGCCGTCGACAGGCCCGTCGTTCCAGCTCGCGACCTTGATGCCCATCGTGAAGGCGCCGGAGTACGGCCCGGGCGCGGATGGGGAAAGCCCTTCCAGCGCGAGCTTGACCGTGTTCCCGTCCTTCATCGTCGCGGGCACGTCCGCCGTGATATAAAATTTCCACTTTTTGACCGCGCCCGTGTCAGGGATTTGGGCCGACCCGTTCCATTGCCAGCGGCTCGAACCGAGATAGGTCAGATTACCCACTAATGATTCGTCGCCGTCATATCCCGCGCTCGAACCGTCCGCCCAGAGCTTCAGGGTCACGTCCGTATTGATCGCGGTCGCGTTATTTTTAACCGTAATCATCTCGAGCGTGTCCGCCGCGCCGTTATTGTTCGGGATAGAGAACTCCAGCACGAGATTGTTCGTCGTGCTGATATCGAGGCTGTAATTGGATACGTTCAGGAGGCTCATCTCGACCGCGCGGAACCCGTTGAGATAGCCGGGAGTCCCGTGGATAGCGGACGAGGCTTGGTAATTCGCGGGGGACTGTCCTCCCCACGGGTTGATCATCTCGACCGTGTTGCTCGCGGAGGTGATATTGTTCGTATAGTCGATGATCGCGATAATCGTGGTGTTCTCGCGCAGGATGAACGGGGTATCCGCGGCGGCGAGGCCGTTCAGCGCGATCTTCGTCCCGGAAGCGGGTGCCATAATCGGCGCGGACGGGTTCTCGGCGTAGAAGTTCGTGAATGTCTGCGCGGTAGAGACTCCGCCCGATATCAGAAGCATATTCCCCGCCGCGAGGGACGAGCCCCGGAAGAACGACAGGTTGTCATTCCCCTGCGCGGTCGATATGTTCCATCCCGACGGGGTGATACCGGCCGCGGAATTATTATAGATTTCGATAAATTCGTAGAGATAGCTGTTGACCCCCGCCCATTTCGCGTCGGTATACTCGTGCGCGATAAAGTACCCCTGTTTGACCGGCATCGACTGCGAATTGGTTATCCCCTTGTCTTTCGGCCCGATGGATTCGCCCGGGACGGACAGCATCCCGATACTGTCCGGCAGGATGTACGGCTTGACCGTCTGCCCGGCGGTAATATTGGTCGCGAGCATGAGCGAGAAGTAAACGGTCATTTTCCCGCCGGACGGGGAGTCGGCGATCAGATTATTCGCAAGATTTTTAAAGACGTACCCGTTGACCGCGTTGGAGTAAGTCCCCGCGCCCATCAGCAGGTTACCGGCCGCCGAATTATTGGGGTAGCCGTAATTGAGCTGCCCCGCGCCGTTGCCGTTCCATAGCTTCGCTTCCACAATACCGTTAGTCGTGATATTCCCGCCGAGGCAGACGACGATATTGGAGAGACGGTCTCCCGACGCGGCGGCATCGTTCTCCGGGTCGGGGAGCAGGATTTCGAACGCGAGCATGATCGTCCCGGCGTATGCGCCGTTGGTCTGCGTGATATTCGATATATTCTGCGCGAGGATGAATTTATTGCCCCATTTCGGGGTGCAGGTATGGTCGATCGTCCAGTCGGATACGAGGTTGTTATCGTCGCCGTCGGGGAGAAGCACGAGGGACGACCCCTCGGTATAGTTCGTGATTGAGACGAATGCGCCCGACGGCCATATTGCGGCGGTAACCGCGCGGTCGTCGTCCGCGCCCGCGTCCGCGCCGTATGCGACAAAGTCCATCAGCGTGTACTGATTCTCCATCGTGGGGGAGCAGTACAGGCCGAGTTCGTCCTGCGCGGTCGAGAGCTGCGCCGCGCCCCATTGCCCGTATAAAAGGCCTCGCCCGTCGGAGAAGTCGAGGTCGTTCGCGCCCGCCCCGTCCCATAGCACGATAAAGTTCGACGACGGGAGGACGACCGTGTTGGTGATTTTGTACACCGGGTAGGCGGTGTCGTAATCGTGAATAGCCCATCCGGTGAGGTAGACGGACTGGCTCTCGCGGTTGAACAGTTCGACCCATTGCCCGTCGGTATCCGCGCCCGGCGGGTCGAACATCAATTCGTTGATAACGACGTCGGGACGGTAGATCACTATCCATCCGCTCGTCCCGCCGATATTCGTGAACTGCTGGTCGCGGACTGCGATTTTATTGGAACCGAGGTAATTGATGACGACGAAGTTGGTCGATACGCCCTGCACCCACGGGGTGTTCGACACGACATAGGCCGCGCCCCCGAATAGAACCTCCGAGATTATCGCGCGGTCGAAGTCGTACACCTTACCGCCGAGCGGCGCGAGGGCCTTGACCGTCACCGGGAACGGCATCCCCGCGAGGGCGTTAGTCGGGCATGTCACATGGAACGCGGTCTCGATAATACGCCCGTTCGTATTGAAGCAGAGATTCATATAAACATTATTGACGCCGTCGGAAAACTCCCCCGACGCGGGGTCGTTGGTGGATACGCAGTCCACGAAATTGGGCGCGCCGGAAATCTGCTGGAGGTTATATATCCCGAGGCCGTCCACCACGCGCCCGGTATCCACGACTATATTCAGTTTCTGCGGTATCGATGTAAATCCCATCTCGTCCCACGGGATAGCGATCTCGCCGAGGCCGGGATTCGCGGAATGGGTGATCCAGTTTTCGCCGCACTCGTGGAAGTTTGTCGTGCTCCCGGAAACGGTGTAGTAACCGGTTCCATCGACATTCGCGATAATCTCGATCTCCCATCGGGCGGCGGCGGGCGTGCCCACCTCGCTCTCGACCGTCTGGTTATTCCCGGAGCCGGAGATGAGGTTCGTATCGATCGCCACGCTGATATACGGGCGCGGGGAGTCGTTGGTACCGTCGTCCGAAAGGTCGGGGACGGTGAACATGAAGAAGATGCAATGCTGATCGGCGGTAACCCCGAATTTCAGGAGGTCGAGATGGTCGTAGGGCAGCGCGTCGCCGGATGC
The DNA here is from genome assembly GCA_013177895.1 of Brevinematales bacterium. Taxonomy (GTDB): domain Bacteria; phylum Spirochaetota; class Brevinematia; order Brevinematales; family GWF1-51-8; genus GWF1-51-8. The sequence goes on from JABLXV010000017.1 coordinate 58,781, forward strand.
GACCGCGTCGTTCGTCTTATCGTTCCACATCCATTGCCCGTTGGTGATAAAGTCGGTATTCACCCCGCCTACCGCGGTGTTCCATTCGGTCAGGCCGCCGTCGAGCGTGATATAAGTTGGGTTGACTTTAAACGAGTTGGTGGAAGACCACGCCCCCCAGACGATTCCGTCTGACGCGCGCACCGACCAGTAATAGGTGGTATTGTTTTGCAGGTAATTCGTGAATATCGTGATAAAGTTCGATGCGGTCGACACGAAAGTATGGTTGAAGTACTCCGGCGACAGCGAGGAATTAGCGGATACGATGATCTGGTAATTCGTCACCGCCTGCCCGTCGGGGTCGGCGCCCATATACCACTTGAAACGGGGCTTGAGGAGATAGAAGTTCTGGTCGCCGTTTACCGGGAATGTCAGCACCGGCTTGGGCGGCGGGGAGTTTACGGACACTATCACCGTATTGGTCGCGGAGTAGATTTTATTGCGGGTATCGTATGCGATAGTGTAAAAATGGTTCGTTCCGGGTTTCAGGACGCCAGCGGGAATAGTTTTCGTATAGTTACTGTTGTAGTTTGTAACATACACCGTGCCGTATAACCCGTTATAATTCGTGTAGAACTCGACCTTATAGACACCGATCTTGTCCTGCGCGGTATTGGTCATAGTCAGGGCGTAGTTGGAATAGACCGTCTGGTTATTCGTGGGGTAACGCAGGATATTCCGGTACGGCAGAATGGGGTCGAAGGTCTTATAGGCGGACTGGAAGGGCTGTTTATTGACTTTCCATATATTCGTACCGAACGAGACATAATTCGACGGGTTGTTTTTATACCCGTCGGTCAGCGTATTATAGGGTATCGCGCCGTAGGTCCATTCGAAGCCCATCGTTTTTGTCACGAACTGGATATAGATATCGAGGAAAGCCGGGTTCTTCAGGTCGGTCTTGCTGATACGGAATTCCAGATAGGTCCCGATACGGCTCAGGTCGGTACCTGTGATGACGGTGAGCGGGGCGGTCCAGTTCCACGCCGAACCGTTCCACGCCGCGCTGTTCCATGTATAATCGTTGATGAAGTTAAAGACGTAATCCGCGCGGAACGGGAGAACGGGCTTCTGGGTATTGTACAGCACCCCGTAGGCGGAGCCGGTATTGGTGTTGGTGGACAGGTAGACAACCAGCGCGCAAGGCCCGGCCGCGTCATGCGCGATATTCGGTCCTTTATACCCGATATAGATATAACTGTTATCCCATGTAATCCAGTTGGTGTATCCCCCGGCGGCGGAAGTGGTGGGGAAGCATTCGTTAGTGTAGAAATCCTTTATGCCGTCGATTTTTATCGTGTGGAATGTCGTCATCGGGACGGTATAGGAATAGTTCGCGCCGCTGTTATTATTGACGCCGATGGAGAGAAGGTCGGGGCTCGCCGCAAGGTTACCGGAGCTTGCCGATGTGGTCAGCGCGTAATAACGGACGGTAGTACCGCCGGGCATCGCGGGAATGACCGCCGAATAGGACGTACCGCTTCCTGTCGCCTGTACGAACGCCGAGGACGACCAGTTGTTCGTGCTGTACCGGACGTATACCGCTTCTTCGGCACATTTCGCGCCGGATAGGGTGAGGCTGACTGAGACGTTGGACTGCGGAAAGACTGTCCCCGCGGATACGGCGGAGATATTGATCGGGCTGGCGGAGAGCGTCATAATGCCGAAGAACCCGTTCGGCATATCGGGAGATGTTTTCGATACGAATACGAGGTAAGTCTTAATCTGCGAGTAGTTCGCGCCGTTAAACTGGGCGTTCGCGCCGTTTGTAGGGATACTCCAAACCGTGTCCAGATTTCCCGTATCGCCGGGAATCCAATAACCGCCGCAATATTTGGGGGCATAGCTGGAATCGACCCCGATAAGGAATTGATTCCCTATGGAGATTCCGCTGATTACATTACGGCAATACCCCGGCGCGGAGTAGGTGGCAATAAAATCCACGCTTGTCCATGAATTGTAATCCCCTTTCATACAGACCGCCGATGCTATAGACACGGTTCCAGCCGCAATAAAGAAAGTTAATAGGAACTTTCTTATCCCCAAAAAACCCCCGCTTTCAATAGAAGTTCACATAAAAAAAACCATTTTTCATAGATAAGCAGCCCTTTGAAACCGGGCGCTTTGAGGTGTTGTTAAATGATATAAAATTACACAGCAAAAAGAATTATACCCCCATTTCATAAAGAATTCAAGCGGTTTTCCATTTATTTTCGTCATTTGATTGCTATTCTCTTGAATCTCGAATAAAATATGTTTACTCTTAAATCAAGGAGTTCATGGTGAGGGAAAACGCGTTAAAATATCATCAGAATAACGGGATCGGCAACGGAAAAATCGAGACGATCCCCAAGGTATCGGTCAAGACCCGCGAGGAACTTTCGCTCGCGTATACTCCCGGCGTCGCGGTTCCATGTCTGGAAATCGCCGAAATGGAAGAGAAAGTATTCGATTATACGATCAAGGGCAACACGGTACTGGTGGTCAGCGACGGGTCGGCGGTACTCGGCCTCGGGAATATCGGCTGTAAGGGGTCAATCCCCGTGATGGAGGGGAAAGCCCTGCTGTTCAAGATATTCGGCGGGGTGGACGCATACCCGATCGTGCTCGATTCGCAGGATACCGAGACGATTATCCGCACGGTGGAACTGATTTCGCCGATCGCGGGAGGAATCAACCTCGAGGATATTTCCGCGCCGCGTTGTTTCGAGATCGAGACCCGTTTGTCCAAAAATCTCAGTATCCCTATTTTCCACGACGACCAGCACGGGACGGCGGTGGTTTCGCTCGGCGGACTGATGAACGCGTTGAAAATAGTCGGGAAAAATATCGACGAAGTAAAGATAGTCGTTAACGGGAGCGGCGCGGCCGGTATCGCGGTCACCCGCCTGATGCTATTCGCGGGCGCGAAGAACGTTATCCTCTGCGACACGAAGGGCGCAATTTACGAGGGCAGAACGAATAATATGAATCCCATGAAGGATGAGATCGCGTTGGCGACCAATCCCGATAAGGAAAAGGGTCTCTTAGCCGACGTGGTCAGGGGCGCGGATGTATTTCTCGGGCTTTCCGCGAAAGGCGCGCTGACCTACGATATGGTAAAGACGATGGGGACGAAGCCCGTCATTTTCGCGATGGCCAACCCCGACCCGGAAATTTTGCCCGACGAGGCGAAAGCAGCCGGAGCGGTCGTGATCGCGACCGGGCGCAGCGATTTCCCCAATCAGGTGAATAACTGTCTCGGGTTCCCGGCGATATTCCGGGGGCTTCTGGATGTGCGCGCGATGTCGGTCACCCAGAATATGAAGAAAGCCGCCGCCGAGGCGATCGCCTCACGGATAACGCAGAACGACCTCGATAAGGGAAAGATCATCCCGTCGGTATACGATTTCGAGGTGTTCGCGTATGAGGCGGAGGCGGTGGGACAGCAGGCAATCGCGGACGGCGTCGCGAGACTGAAGCCCGAAAAGGACGCAATCTTTTATAATATGCTGAATATCCTCAAAGAGAATAGACGGAGGTTTTTCGGTGAAACAATTTAGCAAAGAAAAACTTCTCGAAGCGAAGGAATCGTTTTTAAAGTCCGCCGCCGGATGGGATAAGCCCGTCGAATGGGCGGCGGTGATGGGGTCGGGGCTTTCCGACGTATTCGACGATTTTAAGGTCATCGGGAGCTTTCCCTTCTCGGATGTCGCGCGTATGCCGCATTCCGGGGTAGCGGGGCATCGCGGGGAATTTATGATCGCAGAGTATAACGGGAAACGTGTCCTCGCGCAGTTGGGGCGTTCGCATCTCTACGAGGGGTGGACGCCGTTCGAGGTTGCGTTCTCGGTGGGGTTGTTCGGCGAGCTCGGCATCAAGAACCTCCTGCTGACCAACGCGGCGGGCGGCGTACTCGACACTCTCGAAGTCGGGGACGTGATGGTTATATACGACCAGATCAACCTCCAGTCGGGGAGCCCGTTGAACGGCGCGCCCGGGTCGGAGAAGTTTCAGGATATGACGGAAACCTACGATAAAACGTTTGCCGGGAAGCTCTCTAAACATTTCGGGCTCACGCAGGGCGTGTACGCGGCGCTTCGCGGGCCGCATTACGAAACCCCCGCGGAAGTGCGGTATCTCAGGACGATCGGCGCGGACGCGGTGGGAATGTCCACTGTGATGGAAGCGATCATGGGGCGGTTCTACGGGATGCGTATCGCGGGAATGTCGCTGATAACCAATAAGGCGTCGGGGCTAGGCGGAAAGAAACTCGATCACTCCGAGGTCATCGAGGCGGGAAAGACCGGGCGGCGGAAAATCGCCGACGGGATAAAGTTCCTGATGGGGGAATAAAGACCTATGATTATCGGGCTATTGACGATACAAATCGATATTCCGCACTGGGAGACGGTGAAGGAACGGAGAAACCTGATCCGCAGTATCAAGGATAAAATCCGAAAGAAATTCAACGTCAGCGTATCGGAGATTGTCGAGGAAGACCATTTCGGGCAGAAAACGATCATCGCGGTATCGGCGGTTTCCAACGAGACCGACCACCTCAATAGCGTCCTGTCGAATGTTTACAATCTGGTGGAGAGGTTCCACCCGGACATTATTCATTCCTATAGTACGAATTTTATCGTGCATGAATAAAACGAAAACCCCTCATAAGAGGGGTTTTCGTTTTTGGACATATATTTAAGGGGGCTTTTTTTAAACACCTCCTCTTACGAGGAGGTGAAATCCCGGCCTAGGCCGAGAGATATATTGGGGGGTGTAATATTAATATGCAAAAATTATGCCAAAAAACAGGTAAAAATTAATTACATACACCGTAAACAAATAAAAACCCCACATAAAATGCTCTGCATAAAAATGCACACATACCCATGCATAACGCATTAATACGCACATGTGCAATTTCTAACTCACCCATATTATTTACTTTACTATTCGGGGTTTCTTCCGATATTGAATCGAGGAGGAATCCCTATGCGCGTGAGAGTATTTTTCATTTTGTTATTATTGATTGTATCCGCAGGGGCGGGGTTCCCGATCACGGTCTATCTGCCGAAAACAGTCTACACCTTTCATCCGGCGATGAGTCTCGCGTCGCTGTGCCATGCCCCGTTCGCAAGTAATTATATCATACCCACCGATAAGAGTAAAGTTTTTTCTAATAAAGAATTGGGTGTTTTGTTTCAAAATGCCGGATATCAGGATTTTACCCTGATCGGAAGCGGGATCGACCTGCGCTATATCCCCGCCCTTTCCACGTCGCAGGATATTATTGACGAGCTTCTGGCGCTGTATCCCGATGCCGTACCCGCGCTCAAGCCGGAAATGCTCCCCGACAGGTTTTATATCGTGAAGTCGGACTACGCCCAGAGCGGTAATAAGGTCGTCGTATCGGTGAACTATATCGATTTAACGAAGGATACGGGGGCGCCGTCCATAATGCTGCTGACGTTCCCCGTCCTGCCGAAAGTGGAGCTTCCCAAGCCGGCGTCCGTGGTTGCCGCGGCATGGCCGACTAATTTTAACAGCTTCCCCGCGGCGTCAGGGTATGCCGGGGCGATCCAGACGGCGGAAAACGAGGTTTATATCGACAGCATTCAGGATTATAAGGCTTTCATCGTATATAAACTAGGCGGGCTGACCATATCGGTCGAGGCGCGGATTATCCGTAAGCTCGACGATGTGACCTACCTGGTGGAGAACATCAACAGCGGCAAGATGCTGATAGCGAAACTGATTAAAAAATAGGGGAAACGCATGCGCGGTTTATTGATAGCGGGGCTGATCGTTTTTATTACCGGCGGGCTTTTCGCGGAAAGCGTGCCGCTGAAGAATATTATTTCCATCGAGGGGATGCAGGTCAACCCCGTGCTCGGCTACGGTATCGTAGTCGGACTGAAGGGGACGGGCGACAGCACCTCCGGGTCGCAGACCAAGGAAGTCCTGTCGATTATCGCGAACAACTTCGGGTTTTTTGTCGACCCCGCGCTCCTGAAGCCGAAAAACTCCGCTATCGTGCTGGTCAGCGCGCAGCTTCCTCCGTTCTCGCCGGTCGGAAGCCAGATCGACGTCAGCGTCGCCTCCGTGTACGACGCGAAATCCCTAGAGGGCGGCGAGCTGATTATCACTCCCCTGCTCGGCGGGGATAACCAGATTTACGCGATCGCGCAGGGCAGGCTGATGGTCGACAACGGCTCGAAGAGCGTCACCGGCATCGTGCCGCTCGGGGGCATCGTACAATCGGAGATATTCCACCAGATCACCGATACCAACGGGCAGATCACCATTTATATCAACGAGAAGCTCGGGATGGGCGCAGTCAGTAAGGCCAAGGAAGCGATCCAGAAGAAATTTCCCGACGCGGTCACGAAGGTGCAGAATTACAAGATCAAGATGAAGATTCCCTCCGGGATGGAAGTGTACGACTTTATTTTCGAACTGAATAAACTGTCGGTGGATATCGACCAGGAGCCGAGGGTGCTGATCGACGCGAAGCAGGGCGTGATCGTATCCGGCGGGAATGTCGTGATTACCGAGGCGGCGGTATCGTTCAAAGGGACGAAGGTACAGATCGGCGGCTCCGCTTGGGGCGGTTCGTCCGGCGGGCAGAACGCACAGGCGGTGCAGGTGATGAAGACAAGCACGACCGTATCGGAACTTGCGGACGGGTTGAATAAGCTCGGGGCGAGCACCGATGAAATTATCACTATTCTCCAGTTACTCTATAAAAATGGCAACCTGAAGGGAAAGCTCGAAATCCAGTAAGGTGTGGGTTGTAGTTGTAAAAGTGTAAAAAACAAGAAAATTAACCGATATAAAACTCGCGCCTTTTCCTGTCACTGCGAACCTTGTGCCTGCTTTGTTTTTAATGCAGGAAGTGAAATATTCATTTTAGTATATAAGCGATATTAAGATAGATTGCTTTGTTAATACTATCGTATTAACTCGCAATGACGGAAATGATTTATCTTTCATGTTAAATACGGAATGGTTATGCCTTGACCTGGTTCAGGAGCATCATCTCGCCGGTATCCAGTTTAATCTTATAGGTTTTATGCACATAAAACTTGGTCTTGAGACTTTCGATAGTTTCATTGTCCGTCAGGAGCTTCGCCTTGAGGTTCTTGGAAATCGCCGCGATCTTATAGGAGTTGTCTATCGAAACGCCCACCGCGCGGATTTCTTTCAGGTTCTTTCCCGGTGTGTTCATCGTCCCGTAGACCAGCGGTCCCGTGAATATCCCCGTGCTGACGTCGATACGTAGTCCTTCGTCCCCGGCGAAATTATAAATATCCCAGATGATACGGGTAGCGCATTCCACGGCGTTATACCTCTGGTGGTCGAAGTAGAACGGGATACCGAATATAATAATCGCGTGATTATGATAGAAGAAGGGGTAGCCGTCGTAATCCCCGGCCATCTCGCCGATGATCCTGACGATGCGGTTATTGACACGGAGGACTTCCTGCGGGTCGGTGATATCCCTGGGTACGTCGTAGATAAACGTCGCGATGGTCGCGTTCTTGATCTCCCCGTTCATCTCTATCCCGTAACGGACGGCGTGCTCCCTGATCTGCGCGGAGGTGTAGTTATTGAAGAGCATGATGTTTTCTTTCTCGCGGATCAGGCGCGCGAACAGTTCCTTGATCTCGGTCTGGATATACCCGATCTCGCAGTCGTCGAACACCTTAGTCGTATCCTTATCGATATAAACATCGACCGGGTGCAGGGTGCGCGCGGTCAATGTCCCGCGGCGGTTTTTAGAGATCGTCAGCCATAGTACGACGATCCAGTTCACGAACAGCGAGCCGGAGATCAGGTAAACATCGATTGCGTCGATTTTTTGCAGGTAATAGAATTCCTTCGCTGTAATATACGCGATAGGCACGGCGAACGCGAAGAACAGGAAGATGATATTCGAGACAATCCCCGAACTGTGGACTTTTATTTTGGAGTTCCTGATCAGGAACGAGAGTACGGTTTTATGCGCCGCGTAGAAGAGATTGCCGATCAGGGTCGCGATGACGAACATGAACTCGAGGGGCAACACCTGATTTCTCAGCATGAATAGATAATAGAGGGACGCCCCGACCGCGACGAGCTCCATGAAGTAGGTGATTGTCGATGAGTTCCGCTTAATGAGGATATCGGCGTTACCGCCCTTCCCGGATATGAGCGCGGCATAGAGGTAAAACGCCAACTGGAAAAGCGACGCGCCCCCGTAGAACGCGATCACCCAAATATCGTATTTCATCTGGAAAAACAGCATGAAGTAATAAGCGGCGCCGGCCTGCCCCGCCTTTAGAATTAAGAATAGGAGTATACTGATAAAATAACGCATGCATTCCCCATAAACTCGCGTTGATAGGCATTCTGTTTATCGGAAAAACCCCGCTAAATATTGAATATTCAATACTTTATCTTAGGATAAACCAGCTTCCCCGTAGGCTTCTCCTTGTCCGTCAGATGCTTCTTTTCCTCTTCCTCGATCAGGTTCAGCAGGTTCTCGATATCGGTCGGGGAAATGGGCTTCTGCTGCTGCGCCTGCTGCTGCTGATTCTGCTTATCCTGGTTCTGCGGTTCTTTCTTGTCCTGATTATCCTTCTGGTCTTTATTCTTGTCCTTATTCTGCTGATCCTTCTGATCCTTATTGTCTTTCTTGTCCTTCTGATCGTCTTTCTGCTGCTGGGGCGGGAACTTCTGCTTCAGGAACACGAAGTTTTTCAGCGCGCGCTGGAATACCTCCGACTTCGGGTCGGCGTGGTCGAGGACGTACTTATAGGAAAGGAGCGCGTTTTTATAGTCCTTCTGCGCGGCGAACGCGTTACCGAGGTTATAGAACGCCTTAGCCTGCGCGTCGGTATTCTTCGAGTTCGTCAGCGAAAGATACCCCGTCATCGCGGGCGCGTACTGCTTCATCTGGTAATAAGTGTTTGCCTCGTTATAACGCAGGAGGTCGTTCTTCGGGTCGGCGGTGATCGCCTTCTGGAAGAACTGGAGCGCCTTCGGATAGTCGTTCTTCTTGTACGCCTTAGCTCCTTCGGACGCGTCCGACGCATATCCGCCGATTGGTAGAAGCATCGCCAGCGCGAGCGCCGCGAGGGGTATCGCGGGTTTACGGGTGTTCAGCTTCCGGTCGGGCATCAGGATATAGATCAGGAGAAGGAGCACCGCGGCCATCAGGAAGTACTGGTACTGGGGCTCCATGAACTCGTAGATATTGCTGCCGAACTTGGACTTCTGGAGCTCGCCGAGACTCTTCGCGATCTGAAGTATCCCGTCCTCGGTACCGGGGGCGTAGAGCGCGCCGGTCTCCTGCGCCACCTGTTTCAGCAGCGCCTCGTTCAGGCGGGACACGACCGGTTTGCCGCCCTCCATCATATACTCCTCCACCGCGCCGTACTGGTCGAGTATCGGGACTTTAGCCCCCTCGGGGGTGCCGACCCCGACCGTGTATATACGCACTCCCGACTGCTTGGCTTCCTTCGCCTGATCGAGCGGCGAGAATTCGTAATCCTCCCCGTCGGTGAACACCACAATCGCGCGGTGGGTCAGCGCCTGTTTATCGAACAGCTCCATCGCGGTCTTGAGGCCGTCCTCGAGGTTGGAACCCTGTATATCGATCATCGATGTGGAAAGTTCGTTCAGGAACAGAATAGCCGCGTTGATATCGGCGGTCAGCGGGATGACCTTAAACCCGAATCCGGCGTACCCGGCGACCCCGATACGGTTGCCCGCGAGCAGACTCATCAACTGCTGGGAGAGTTGTTTCGCGTACTCCAGACGGCTCCCGGGGACGTCCTCGGTATCCATACTGGCGGAGATATCCATCAGGAACACGATGTCGATGCCGGACATTTCGCGCTCGACCGCCTGCGAACCCCAGCGTGGGTCGAGTATCGCGAGGCCGAGGAAAAAGAGCGACAGTCCGAGGATAATCGTTCGGAACAGGCGCGCGCCGGGGCTGAAATTCGACAGCAGGGACGCCCGCTGACCCTCGGAAAATACCCGTTTCACGATACTCCGCCGCCGCAGGAAACTCCATACGATCAGGCCTGTGAGCGCGAGTACCGCCGCCAAAATCCACATCCATATATCCCTGTTCGCTAGATGCATAGTTACCTCCGGACGGTTCTATTTTAACGGGATACGGTTGAAAAATCAAGTCTCCTGCGGATGTCTCCTGCGGAGGGCTAATCCCATTATAAAACGTTACAGTACTATTAATGTTATCGCCTGCGATATTAAGCATAGCCAAATGTTAGGGTACGCAGTACCTGCGGAGGGCTAATCCCGATACAAAACTTTGCAATACTATTAATGTTATCGCCTGCGATATTAAGCATAGCCAAATGTTAGGGTACGCAGTACCTGCGGAGGGCTAATCCCGATACCGGCAAAGCGCCTAAAAAAGCGTTGCGACTGTGATAAAAAATAGCTATATTACCGGGAACAGACCGAAACGTAATATAAAGACATACCGCGTCTATAGAAATAGAGTGATTTTAGAGGGGACGGTTAGAAAAATAAGGTAATTTCCCGCATAGACGGGAATAGAGATACGAACCGCACGGGCGCGGGCGCGGGTATTCGTAAGATGTAATCCGGTGATGGACGCGAAACGGAGAAGGCTATTTATACTCGTTGAAGTACACGCTGAGTATCAGGAAAACTTCGTTGCCGGATACCTTGACGCCCTGTTTCTCCAATTCCTTCTGAATCTGGTCTTTATTCATCGACGGGTTTCCCTTCTTGAATTCGACCACTTTCGTGACTGTTTCGATCGGCACGGGGTAAACGTCCCCGAAGAAACTCCGGTTCTCGAGTGATACAACCGCGGCCTTCAGACGGAAATTCTCCTCCTGCATGGCGTACATGTCGTACTTCATCTGCGCGACCTTCGCTTCGAGATCCTCGAGCTTATTGACAAGGTACTCAAGGTCGCCGGTCTTGATATACGCCTTGGGATTCGCGACCGCCGATTCGATCTGCTTGCGGAGCTCGGACTCGTTCACATAGATACCCTTGACGCGCAGGAAAAGGTTGCCCTTATAATTCATGCGGAAATCGTAACGGAGGATATAATCGTTCAGGTCGACGAAAAAGAACAGCCCCGACGGGAAATAGCTCGAGAAGTTGGTTTTGTTAATCTCGATTTTTACCGGGCTGACTACGACGTCGATAGTCTTATCGTTGATAAGGAAACGAAGGTCGTTCAGCGGGATGCTCTTCCACCCGGTGATCTCATCGGCGACATCGGCGATCTTCGCGGCCTGCTTATCGGAAACATCCGCCGTGTAGATTACCTTGAACTGCGCGCCCGATTCGTTCTGGAGGGTTACCGTTTTTTTATCGTCCTCGGCGCCCTCGGCGACCTGCGTCAGTCCCGCCCCGTCCCATACGGACGCGAACGCGGGAGCGGCTATCATCGCGAAAAATATGAATAATACGGATATTTTAGCTTTCATGGAACGCTCCTTCATTTTCACTGCTTGATATTGATCAGGATACGGTCGAGGGGCAGGATTTTCTCCCCTTCCGCGAGCTCGATTACCTCCGCGATTACCGCGTCGGCCTGCGGGTCGAGCTTGATCTTCCCGATATACTCGTCGTCGTTACGGAATACGATCGCGGTGTCGCCCTTCTTGATAAGGTAGGCCTTGTTAATATAGACTACCATCTTCTTAGGGTCTCGCGGATCGAGGATATATCCGGTCTCGCGCCCGATCTTCGTGTAGTATTCGAACGCATATTCGTAGGTATCGATCAGTTTATTCTTTTTCTCGACAATCTTGAGGGCTTTCTGCCAAAGCGCGTCATAGTCTTTTATCGCGGAGTCGTGGAAATACTTGATTCCCGCGAGCGCGGAAGGAACCGAGTTGGTATAGGGGATACTATAGATACGGCTGAATACGGTAGTGAAATTCGCGGCCTTTATCTTCATCGCGTTAAAGTCGTCCTGGGAAATAATGTTCTCTTTCGCGAGCAGGGCGTTGTATTCGCCGAGCGTCCCGCCGACCGGGGAATACTTCACGGCTATCAGCGCCTTAACCGCGTCTTCTTTAAAGACAGGGTTATATTTCAGGATAAGCACCTTGATCAGTTCCTGGTTCAGTTTCTGCATCTGGGCGATATCCTTGAGATTCTGCTTGTTCAGCTCTTTGATTTTCGCCTCGTAGTACAGTTTGGTTTTCTCGAGGCGGATTTCAAAAATTTTCTCGTATTCGGAATATGCCCCCGATTCCTGCGAAACGTCTCCGCTCTCTCCTTTTTCTTTGAGGCTGGCCTTGAGATCGGCGATTTCCTCTTTCTTCATGGAGATTTTCGAATCGTACTTCTGGTTGATTGCGGCAATCTTCGCGGTGCCCTGTTTCTGGAGCATCGCGACTTCCGCGGCCTCTTCCGGTTTGGACAATCCCTTCTGCTTGGCGATCTGGATCAACTGCTCCGTCTGCCCGTTAATCTGCTCGGCTTCCTGGCTCTTCTGGAACACGAGTTGCTTGATATCCTGCTCGAGGAATGTGATGCGCGATTTATCCGTACTGGCGGATTTGAGGAGCTCCGTCAGCTTGAGGTCTTCGAAATCGGAAATATCCACATTAATATTCGTCTGTTTCTGCTGGATCATATACACGGTAAAGAAAGCCGCGCCTGCCATCACAACGAGGAATATAAGGATAGCCCATACGATCAGGACACGCCGGTTCTTTTTCGACTTTGAAAATTCCTTTTCCAGCGAGTATTCGATCACCTCGCGGCTGGAATCGACGACTTCCCCTTTCAGGAAATTCGATTTAGCCTGATTAACAATCTGGCTTATTTTGTTGTCATTGTCCATATTCCACTCCAATTACTGGGTGCTATTTTTTTCTGGGTGCGTTCACGGAACACCTCCGCAAGCGCCAAATCGACCTTCATAAATTTCTCATTCGCCTTAACCCAGTCGCCCTTATAATAGTCCTTTAAGCCGTCCGCGAATATTTTTATATTATCCTGTATTTCTTTCGTCATACGGTCTTCCGGGATCGGCCAGTATACGGTAACACCCTCGGTTTTCCCCTTAACCTGTACCGTATCGAGTTCGACGAAAGTGATGCCGAATTTCGACGATGTTTTCTCTATCTCTTCCTTGACATAATCCGAGCAGATAACGGGGACTTTATAGACACGGGTCAGTCCTTCGAGACGCGACGCCGAGTTTACTTTATCGCCGATAACCGTATTTGTCATGCGTACGTACGAACCGATATTCCCGTAGAACACAGTTCCCCCGTCGATACCCACGCCGACTTCGAGCAGTACGGCCTTATAGACCTTCTCCTCGAGTTCGGTCAGCGAGCCCTTCGTGCGGATAATTTCCTCTTTCCGTTTATGCATCTCCATACGGAGCTGTTCCGCAACTTCCTGTATCTTATACCCGGACAGTACCGCTTCCAGCGATTTATTCATCTGCATTTCATCGATAACACCGTACACCGCAAGCAATGCGTCCCCGATGATCGACCCGATGATACCGTCGAGATTCACGATCTCACGGATGGCGCGGTCGTAATGGATGTTCAGGAGTTTGATGATATCGGTGCCGAGGGTTTCGGTGATATAGGTAAAGCTCTTGATATCGGTGAAAAGCATCGTCAGCTCGAGCTGTTTTCCCTCGAGGCGGACTTCCTTCTCGCTGTACGCCTTTCGGACTATGTCCTTATTGACGAATTTTCTGAATATTAATAGAAGGTTATTGATCGTGGTAGAGAGGGAGTTGAACGCCATACCGAGGAATGTCACATCGTCGTTCGGCGCTTTATGGACGTCTACAAAATCCAACTGCTGATCCTTGGTCATATTCATAATGGAGTTGGTGATCTGCCCGATGAAGTGGGTGAGGCGCTGGATAACGAATACCCCGATAATCGTGCTTACCACGGTGATTATCGCGATAATCAGCGCTATATTAAGGAAAATATCCTGAGAGGGCTCGTTAAATTCGTTCATTTCCTCGGCGCGGATCAGATAAACGCCCCACTTCGGGTTGTACTTATAGATACCGAGGTAAGACTCGCCGTGCAGGGTGAAGTTGATCGCGCCTTCGGTAGCGCTGTTCGTTCCTGTCGCGAGCATCGTCTTGAGCGCGGCCTGATCCTCGAACGCCGCCGCTTTTTCGATCTTAGACGCTTGGAACAGGAAGGAACCGTCGGATTTGACTCCGAGGAGCACGGCCTTTTTATTCTTGAACGTATTCAGCGAACGGGTCTCGACATTCGAAACAACCATACTTGTGTTTTTATTGAATTCGAAAATCTCGCGCTGGTTATTACAGAATGTGTAGATTTCTTTCAGGTCCTTGATGAGGAGCTGCTTCATCGATTGAATCAATTCGCCCTGGTTCATAACGAGGTTGATGTAGTTCGAGACGAAATTCGATGCCAGAATGAAGATTACAAAAACCAGAACGATTTTCGTTGACAACGGGACGACGCGAGCCGTGCCTACTTTTTTTCCAAGTAGGAACTCTGAAAAAGTGTTTTTCATTCCCTTTCCTCAATTAAATATACTTACTTAACCGAATTATAACTCACGCAAATAAAAAAGGCAAAGTTTTATTTCATAGTTCGATTAAATCCCGATTAAATTTCGGTTAATTAAACCCATTACTTAACTGCCGTTGATTTCCGCTTCTTCTGGAGCACGTCGAAAAGCACGGCCAGTATGATGATAACGCCCTTCGCCACTTTTTGTATCGGTTCGAGCACCGACAGAGCGCTCATCCCGTTCATCATAATCTGGATAAAGATCGCCCCGATGATGGCGCCCTTGATAGTACCGGAACCCCCGGAGAGGGATGTTCCCCCGATCACCACCGCCGCGATCACGTCGAGCTCCATCATCTCGCCCGCGTTGGGGGACGCCGAGCTGACGCGCGACGCGGCGATAAATCCGCCGACTGCGGCGAGCGCGGTCATGATTGCATAGACGGTCATCTTAACGCCGTTGATATTGATGCCCGAAAGCCGCGCGGCTTCCTGGTTGCCGCCGATCGCGTAGATACGCCGCCCGAAACGGGTATTGGTCAGCAGGAAATGCCCGATGAAGATGACGACCGCCATAATAGCGGCGGGTACGGGAATCCCGAGGTTTCTATCCATACTCTCGCTGCCGCGCGAGCTGAGGAATATCCATGAGGCGAACGCGAACCCGATGATGCCGATGATGAAATTCGGAAGCCACTCGATCGTTTTTATCGGTATCGCATATTTCTTCTTTCGCATGATTCCCGCTATGACGCTGTAGATAAACCCCGCCAGCGCGAGGACGATGATGATCAGAGACGGGAGCGGCGGGATATACCCGTTCCCGATAAATTCGAACGTGGAGTCGGCGATCGGGGGCGTGCTTCCCCCGGTCAGGAGATGCGCGAGCCCGCGTGAAATAGTCATCATACCGAGGGTGATGATAAACGGAGGGATATTGAACTTCGCGATCCAGAACCCGTTCCACAGCCCGAGCAGGAATCCGCCGGTGAGAAGGGTGATTACCAACGCGAGCCAGACGTTGACGCCGGACTGCATGAGGAGCGCGGCCTCCACCCCGGATAACGCGATGACCGAGCCCACCGAGAGGTCGATACCGCCCAGCAGGATAACCATTGTCATACCTACGGCGAGGGTTCCGGTGATGCACATCTGGAGGATGAGGTTGGAGAGGTTGGCGGTCGAGCGGAACGACGGGGAGAGAACGGACATGAGTATGCCGAGTAATACCATCGCAATCAGGATGCCGTTATCCTTCAGGAATTTCGCCATTGTAAGCCCCTCGATTCTTTATGCACTATTTTAACTCCATTTCGTATGAAACGCAACGGTTTTTTTGTTTTTACGGAATTTATAGTCTGATTTTTTAGGGATTATTAATGAAGCGGACCGTTATTTTTCGGGGATTTACCGCCTCAGGCCGGGGTAATCGAACGGGATATATGATACTTTCTGTCGCCAGAAAGTATCCAAAGAGCGCCCCGCCTTGATACCGCTTCGGGGAAGAAAGGTCGCAAAACGGAAAACGCCGTAACTCCTCCCCCGCTTTGCGGGGTCGTCCGACCCGCCATCCACTTGCCTTACGCGCGGCGGGAGGTGGCTCCTGTCGGCACTTCCCCCGTCCATGGGGGTCGTCGAACAACGGCGTTTTTTACCGTTTTGCTCAGAAGAAGCGCGGCATAGAGGCGGGGGAAAAAGACAAAATGCAAACAACATGGAAAAGAAAGTAAAGAAATATAGTGCGCCACTCGCAGGATGCGTTAGCCCCGAGCGCGCCATGATGGCAACTGCGCGAGGGGAAAAATGCAAAACCCCGCTCCTCGACATCCATGTCGCCGCGGGACGTCTCCTATCCTGTGAGGTGCAACCGAAAGGCATAATTATTTATTAGCGCTGTCTTTGGCTGTTCTTCGCCGCCGATGTAGCACATGGATGGAAATGTCCGGTACGGAAGTTTGATTAAATCGGCGCGGCGCGGTAGAATGTGGGTATGTGGGGAACCAATATTTATTTCATTAACTACAACCAAATCGTTCCTGAAATGAGTTGTCTAGAGGTCATTTTCGGGATTGTTACTACACTAGCAACCGGATTAATGGCCGCGTTTACTGTGATTCTTGCCCGTGTAAATAGTAAGCTTGCCAAGATTGAGCAGGAAAGGCATGAGGAAGAAAAAAGTGGTAGAATTGTTCTTGAAGACATAGATGTTATAGATATTACATCTATGATATATAAAGTTGATGAAAAAAATCAAAGAATCTTTATATATGCAAAAATTAATTATTCAATAATAAATATGGTTCTTTCGCAAATTAAGTGGGTAAGTAAGCTGAATTGATTCTTGAAAAGTCCATTTTACCCGTCAGCAAATACGCGATAATTTTAAAGTTCTTCTGTGACGAATAACCCCTTGCACGCGCTTTCG